>LR743504.1:0-152500 GCA_902712845.1 Methylobacterium bullatum | reverse complement strand
GTTGAGGTTCGCTCCACCAGCAAAACAATTCCGGTCATGGGTGCCAATCCGGCGGGTTTCGCTTATTTCATGTCCGAGGGGAGGGGGGCTTCAACCTCACCGGCGAGGATCGGAAACCTCCGGTCAGCGACAAGGAGCGCACCGCTCTTCTCGACACATGGTTTCCTATCCGGGCCGTTTTACCGTCACGGGAAATCAGTGGACTGCCAAGCTCGACGCAGCTTGGAACCCTGCTTTGGTCGGTACGGAACAGACGCGGTCTTTCGAGATCAATGGAGCGCGCCTTCGTGTCCTGACCCTGTGGCGCGTCATGCCGAACTGGGCAGGGGAGGGTGAGGCTCGCGGCCGACAGTTGACGTCCCGCGCTCACGCCGCCTGAACGGCACTTCCTCTAGGAACTTCCCTGGAGACGTGAGCCACCGCCTCGCGCAGGGTCGAGAGATCGGCATCCGCGCGGGTGCCGAACGTCGACAGGTGTCGGCGATAGGCACGCGCCCCGGGGCGTCCGTTGAACAATCCGAGCATATGGCGAGTGAGCGTGTGCAGGCGGATACCGTTTCCCAAGGCCTCTGCGATGGTCGGTGCGAAAACCTCGACAGCATCGAAGGCGTCCGCCACGGAGGCCGCTTCTCCGAAAACCAGATGGTCCACGTCGAGCAGCAGGGCCGGCTCGTTATAGGCCGCGCGACCCATCATCACGCCGTCCACGACGGTGAGTTGGCTCAGCGTGTCGTCTATCGTGGCGATACCGCCGTTAATCGCGATCGGCAGAGAAGGGCGCTTCTGTTTCAGCCGCGCGACACGCCCATAATCGAGGGGTGGGACATCGCGATTTTCTTTCGGCGACAGACCCTGCAGCCAAGCCTTGCGGGCATGGACGATGAGCCCGTCGACTCCCGCCTGCGTCACGGCATCGACCAGTGAGTCCAGGGCGATCTCCGTATCCTGATCGTCGACCCCGATGCGACACTTCACCGTGACCGGCACCGAGATTGCGGCTTTCATGGCCGTCACGCACTCGCCAACGAGGCTCGGGTCGCGCATGAGGCATGCGCCGAAGCGGCCATCCTGAACCCGGTCCGAGGGACAGCCCACATTCAGGTTGACCTCATCGTAGCCGAATCCTTCCGCGATGCGTGCCGCCTCCGCGAGATCGCCGGGCACCGAACCCCCGAGTTGGACCGCGACAGGATGCTCCGCCTCCGAAAAACCGAGCAAACGCGTCCTGTCGCCGTGAAGGACGGCATTGCTGGTCACCATCTCGGTATAAAGCCGGGCGCGGCGCGACAGGACGCGGTGGAACGATCGGCAATAGCGGTCGGTCCAATCCATCATCGGTGCAACCGAGAAACGGATATCGCTGGGTGTCATGGTATCCGTATGAAAGAGACGCGGCTCGGTTTCAATCGTGCGGCGACCGCTTCTCTTGCCCGCCTCAGTGATCGTGCTTGCAATCGGGGCCATGCACATGAGCATGGCCGTGATCCGAATGGTCGTGTGCATGCCCGTGCGCGTGCGAATGATCGTGACCGTGGTCATGAGCATGGTCGTGCCCGCACTGACTGTGGTCGTGAGCCTCGCGTTCGGGCTTGAAGGCTCGCGAAACCGGGGTCGCGGCGCAGCCCTGCCCACGGATCAGTTCGGCGTTGGCCGAGGTCGCGGGTACATAGAGGACGTCTGCGCCGATCTCCGCCGGGACGTGGTTGCCGCCGAGCTGCCAGGCCAAGCGCAGAAGGCGAGCCAGATTCTCCGCCCGTACCTCCAGCAAGGATTCCGCCGCCGCGCGAACGGTCACCAAGCGCCCGTCTTCGAGACGAAACGCGTCACCGTCCTCGATGGAGGCAGCCTTCGCCAGGTCGAGAGTGAAACTCACCCCGCCCGCACCCGTGAGGATCGCGGCGGCTCCCTGGCGTCCCGCATGGTCGAGAGTCACGGTATCCGCCACGGAATCCGGGCGAATGGCGGCTTTGCGGACGATGGCGGTGGCACGCAGCATGGCTTCCTCGAAACGGTCCTGGGTTTCGCGCGGGCGTCCGCTGAGGGTCGCCCGAGGTGTCTGGCGTGCATCAGTAGAGGGTTTTCTGCCGGAACGGAAAGCGTGGCTGGAACCGTTTCCTCACCCTGTGCATTCCACGAACGGAATGGCTAAGCTACGTTGCGCAAGGTCACCACGGCGATAAGCCGGGCCACAAAACGCACAAGGGAGTCTCGGGACCATGAAGAAGCTCATTGCCGCTACCCTCGCCGGGGCTCTCGCCCTCTCCCTCGGAGCCTGCAATACGCCGCAGGATCGTGCTCTTGGTGGCGCCGGTCTCGGCGCTCTGGCCGGTGCGGCCATCGGTGGCGCTGCCACGGGTCGTGCGGGCGGCGCTCTGGCCGGTGCGGCCATCGGCGGAGCCAGCGGCGCGATCATCGGTGCCGGCACGGCTCCGCGCTGCCCCTACGGCACCTATCGCGACGCTTACGGCGACGTGTACTGCCGCTGATATCGTTCTCCCGTTCGGGAGGGGTGAAGGGCCGGGGCGCATGCCTCGGCCCTTTTTCATGTCTCGGAGACAGGACGAGCAGGCGGGAATTGCCGTATGCGGGGCTGACCCGGCGGATGGCCGGTGGACGATGCCCTGCGATGCCGATGCTGCCTCAAGACCTTTTCTGTCCCCTTCGCCCAAACACTGCTTTCGCTGACGATGGTGGCGCGGCGTGAGCGTCGGTATCTGGGGCAAGCTCGGCGGCGCGGGGATCGGCCTCGCCATCGGTGGACCGATCGGTGGGTTGGTGGGCGGAGTCGCCGGTCACTTCCTAGTGGATCGGGAGGGGGCATTGTTCGGCGCCACACCCAAGGACGTGGTCTTTACGACCGGCCTCGTGGCGCTCGCGGCCAAGATGGCGAAGTCCGACGGGGTGGTGACGCCGTCCGAAATCGAAGCCTTCGCCAAAGTGGTCCAGGTCAGCGAACGGGAGAAGCCGGGCGTCCAGCGCCTGTTCGACCTCGCCAAAGGCACTTCGGCAGGGTTCGAGGCCTATGCGCGACAGATGGCAACGACGTTTCAGGATGAGCCGGCGCTGCTGGAAGATGTGCTCGACGGCCTGTTCCATATCGCCAAGGCCGATGGTGCGATCCACGAGGCGGAAGAGCGCTACCTGCGTGCCGTCGCCGAAACCTTCGGATTCGATGACGTAGCCTTCCGGCGCATTGCCGCCCGGCACGTGCGCCTCGCCGACGACCCCTATCTCGTGCTCGATCTCGACCACGAGGTGACGGACGCAGAGGTGAAAGCCCGGCATCGCGCCCTGGTCATGGAGAACCACCCGGACCGGGCGATCGCCCGCGGCGTTCCACCCGAGGCGGTGAAGATCGCCACCGCGCGGCTCGCTGCGATCAACGCCGCCTATGACCGGATCGCTGCCGAGCGAGGGCTGCGCTGACACGCAACGGGAGAGCCGCCGCATGAAGCCTACGCCAGAAAGTCCGGTGGCGACCAGCGTGATGCCGTCGCCCAACCACGGCGAGCGAAGAGGCGGTCCGCCGACCATGCTGCTCCTGCACTATACCGGAATGGAGAATGCCGCTGCTGCACTGCAGCGCCTCGCGAATCCGATCTCCGAAGTTTCGGCGCATTACGTCGTGCTGGAGGACGGACGAGTGATCCAGATGGTGCCGGAATCGCGCCGTGCCTGGCATGCAGGGGCCGGTGTATGGGGGCGCACGGCCTCCGGGGTGGAGCGAGACATCAATTCGCGCTCCATCGGCGTCGAGATCGTCAATGGCGGGCATGTCGGCGGCTTGCCGCCTTACCCGTCCGAACAGATCGACGCGGTGATCGCGCTCTGCCGGGACATCATCGCCCGCTGGGGCATCGCACCATGGCACGTGCTGGCGCATTCCGACGTGGCGCCGGAGCGCAAGGAGGATCCCGGCGAGCATTTCCCCTGGGATCGCCTGGCGGCAGCCGGGGTCGGACATCACGTACCGGCGGCGTCCATTCGCGACGGTCGCTTCTTTTCCGAGGGAGATGCCGGCCAACCGATCGAGGCGCTTCAGGCGATGTTCGCGCTCTATGGCTACGACATTCCGGTGACCGGGATCTTCGACCCACGAACGAAGGCCGTGATCACCGCCTTCCAGCGCAGATTCAGGCAGGAGCGCGTGGACGGCGTCGCCGACGCATCCACGATCACGACGTTGCGGGATCTCCTGGCCGGATTGCCGTCACGCTGAGCGGCGCTCCACCCTGCGGGAGAGCGGCTCGCATCATGGAACGCACGTAACACGTGGCGGCCATTCGCGCCGGAGACGCCATTGAACGACGTCGATCAGTCCACGCCCGATGCCATTGTACAGCCGCGCCGCCTAGCTTGCTCGACAGAAGGCGGGAGTCCGATACGCCGAGGTGGATGGACGACGGCGGCTATCTTATCAGGCGCGTTGCGACACCCTGTCCGTCTCCTCGTGCTTTGCCACGTCCCGCGTGCGCCACAGGCTGTATGCGACGCCACCGGCGAGCAGTGCGAGCGTGACCACCAGGGATACCCACGGCGGTACGTGGACGAGGTCGAACGTGTCTGCGACCACGATCTTGGTGCCGATAAAAATGAGGATGAAGGCGAGGGCCGTCTTGAGGTAGGCGAAACGGTCGACCATCGCGGCGAGGGCGAAATACAGAGCGCGCAGGCCGAGGATCGCAAAGATGTTCGAGGTGTAGACGACGAAGGTGTCCGTGGTGATGGCGAAGATCGCCGGGACGCTGTCGACGGCGAAGATCACGTCGGCACCGTTCACGAGAATCAGGCCGAGGGCGAGAGGCGTGAACCACAGCACCGACTTCCCGGTCTCGGGATCCGGTTTGCGGACGGCGAAGCGTTGGCCATGCATCTCGGGCGTGATGCGCATCACCTTGCGCAGCATCCGCACCATGGAGTTGTCCTGGATGTCGCCGGCCTCCTCTTCCTTTCCGAACAGCATCTTCAACCCGGCGAAGATCAGGAAGGCGGCGAAGATCGACAGCACCCAGGCGGCCTGATGCACCAGGGCGGCACCGAGCCCGATCATCAGACCGCGCAGGAGAACCGCAGCGAGGATGCCCCAGACCAGAACCCTGTGCTGGGCGGCGCGGGGAATGCCGAGGGAGGTGAGAATCACGGCGATGACGAAGACGTTGTCCATGGACAACGACTTCTCGACCACGAGACCGGCGACATATTCCTGGGCGGGCTGAGCCCCGAAGTACCACCAGATCCAGCCCCCGAAGGCGAGGCCAAGACTGAAATAGAACGCGGTGAGGAGAAGGCTCTCCTTCACGCCGATCTCGTGGTCCTTGTCCCGATGCAACAGGCCGAGATCGAAGGCGAGAAGACCCGCGACCAAAGCGTGGAAGCCCAGCCACATCCAGACAGGCTTGCCGAGCCATTCGATGAAGAGAAAGTCGACCATTGGGGACCGTCGATGCTTTGCGAAACGCAGGAAAGCATCGGCTCCGACATCACGGAAGGCATAGACGCGCATCCGCCAGAGGGGCCCGCAGCCGATTGCCGTCACTTGGGAGCCGCAGGGACGGGAATCAAGGGATGCCCTGGCAGCGTCGACATCCCTTTTCGCGCAGAGGAGTTCGGGCGGGTTCGCCTGTGTGACTTACGGTGTGGCTTACCGGCCGCATAACGGGGCAAACCACTCAGTCGTCCCCTCGTTTCCTTGTTTTGCTGCGATGCGAAGCCCCACAATGGTGACTGGTTGCTCAGGTTCGAATCCGGATGGGCGAGGATGCAGCGCGTGGTGATCGGGCGGCGGATCGAACGCGTCCTGAGGATAGCGAGCATGGCGCTGGTTCTCGCCGGAGCGGCGCGGGCCGAGGCAGCGCGCGCCGTGGCACCCGAATGCGTGAGTGGGCCGATGCGACAGGACGCGCTCGCCGGGCTCGGGGAGCGCGGCGAGATGATCCTGGCATCGGGGGATCGTGCCGTCCTCGACGGGATTCGCTGGCCGGTGGAGGACGACGGCGCGGCGCGTGCCTGGATTCTCGACCATCGGCACCGAACGCTGACCCTCGTACCGCGCGGAGAGATCGACCGCTGGGGACGTATGCATGTGGATGCGGCCGTCTCCGATGAAGCCATCGATCTGGCCGGAGGCTTGATCGAAGAGGGGCTCGCTTATGCCGATGCGGGGGAACGCGATACGCTCTGCCGGCCAGCGCTTCTGACCCTGGAATCCGGAGCCCGGGCTGCGGCCCGCGGCCTGTGGCGGGCAGCTGTCCGTGACGGCCGGGACGGTGCCGCGTTGCGCGAGGCCACGGGGCGATTCATCGTGGCGCAGGGCCGGGTCGTGAATGTCGGCGAGCGTCCGGCGCGGACTTATCTCGACTTCGCCAAACGCGGCGAGAATGGCTTGACGGTCACCGTGTCGAAGCGCACTTGGCGGCGGTTGCGCGAACGTGGTCTGAATGTGGCGACCCTGCGGGGGCGCATCGTCCGGGTTCGGGGAATAGTGGAAGCGTGGCGCGGCCCCACCCTCGACATCGCGAGCGCAGACATGATCGAAGTTCTGGATGAGGAGCGGACGCTTCGGCGCTGAACGGTATGAGCGGGGGGCAGACACGACATCGCGGATATGGAGCGGTCCGAACTGGGCTGCTCGTCTCGACGCTCATCCTGACCGGTTGCAGTTCCGACCAGAGCGGCGCGGTCCTGCAGCCGGCGGCGATCAAGGTCCCCGTAGAGGCGCCTCGGACCACCGGCCGGGAGCGCACCGCATCCGATGCCGACCACGCCAAGCTCGTGGCTTCGTTCGGCGGCGAGTACCGCTCGCCGGCGGCTCTGCGCCTGCTGACCGAGGTGACCGACCGGTTGGTGAAGGCCACCGACCGTCCCGAGGAGACCTACGCGGTCACGCTGCTCGATTCACCGGTCATCAACGCCTTCGCGCTGCCGAATGGCCGTCTCTACGTGACGAGGGGCTTGCTGGCGCTCGCCAGCGATACGTCGGAGATCGCCGCCGTCCTCGCCCATGAGATCGCCCACGTCACCCTGCGCCACGCCACGGCACGTACCGAACTCGCCCTGCGCTCCCAACTGGTGAGCCGGGTGGTCGCCGACGTACTCAACGATCCGGCCACCGGCGCGCAACTTCAGAACCAGTCGAAATTCGCCCTGGCCCGCTTCTCTCGCGATCAGGAACTCGAGGCCGATGGGATCGGCGTGCGGACGCTCGCGCGAGCGGGCTACGACCCGTTCGGCGCGGGGCGGTTCCTCAACTCCCTCAACCGCACCACCAACATGAAGACCGGGACGGGCATGGCCGGCGAGCCCGACATGCTCGCCACTCATCCGGGTACGAGCGAAAGGATCAACCTCGTCACCCGAGCCGCGCGTCTCATCGGCGCCCCCGGCCTCGGTGTCGACGAACGCGCCCGCTACCTCGCCGCCATCGACGGGATCGCCTATGGCGACAATCCGGGCGACGGCATCGTCAAGGGCCGCCGGTTCCTTCATCCGAGCCTCGGCATCGCCTTCGAGGTGCCAGAGGGGTTCACGATCGAGAACACGCGGAACGCCGTCCTCGGTGCCACGGGGGAGGGGAGCCGCCGCCTGCTGTTCGATCAGGTGGAGAGCCACGTGGGCCAGAGCCTGGAGGAGGTGTTGCGCGCCACGTGGAGCGACAGCATCGAGGCGAGTTCGGTGGAGACCCGCATGGTCGCCGGCAACTCGGCGGTGACGGCGATATCGCGCGGCAAGGACTGGACCTTCCGCCTCGCCGCTGTCCGGGTCGGGGAGACGACCTTCCGCATGATCATGGCCGCCAAGGGCAGCACGGATCCCGACGGTGCGTTCCGGCGCTGGACCGAAAGCCTTTCCGGCGTCGGCCCCGACGAGGTGAAATCCCTGCGCCCGTTGCGCATCCAGGTGGTGACCGCCGGACCGGCCGATACGGCCGACGAGATGGCACGCAGGATGGTCGTGCCGGATCGTCCCCTGGACCGGTTCCTCGTCCTCAACGAGCTGGAGCGGGGCGCCGTCATCCGTCCGGGACAGAGCTACAAGCTCGTGGTCGAGTAACGAGACACGAACGAGGCTGCGCGCGAGGCCGGCCTTACTTCGCGGTGGTTGAGACCACCGGCTTTTCCATATCCCCCGGATGGTGGAGGGTGCGGTGATTTTTCAAAAGCCCGATCGCGCGGCTTCCCTCATCCGCGCGATCGAGGGTTTTGGGGTGTGTCCCTTCGCCTGATCGGTCAGGCGGCGGCCAAAGCAGCCATCGACATCGATTCCTTCTTCATCAACTCTCGATAGAAGCCGTCGAGATGGGTGAGCTTGTCCGGTGAGCCGTCCTGGATGATACGCCCGCCTTCCAGCACCACGATCCGGTCGAAATCCTTCAGCGTCGAGAGACGATGCGCGATCGCGATGACGGTGCGGCCCTTCATCAGGTTGGCCAAAGCGTGCCGGATCGCTTCCTCGGAATCCGCGTCGAGGGCCGACGTGGCCTCGTCGAGCAGGAGAATCGGCGAATCCTTCAGGATCGCCCGGGCGATGGCGATGCGCTGGCGCTGACCGCCGGACAGCTTTACGCCCCGGTCACCCACGATGGTGTCGAAACCTTCCGGCAGTGCCTCGATGAAATCGGTGCAATGCGCCGCCGCAGCGGCCTTCCAGACATCCTCGTCCGATGCGTCCGGCCGGCCATAGCGGATGTTCTCGCGCAAGGTCCGGTGGAACATCGAGACGTCCTGCGGCACCACGGTGATGGCCTCCCGAAGCGAGTCCTGGGTCACGCGGTTGATGTCCTGGCCGTTGAGCAGGATCTTACCGCCCTGAACCTCGTAGAAGCGCTGGAGCAGCGAGAACAGGGTCGACTTGCCGCCGCCCGACTTGCCCACGAGGCCGATGCGCTGGCCGGCTTCGATCTTCACGTTGAAATCCGTGAACACCGCGCGCCCATCGGGATAGGAGAAGGCCACGTGATCGAAATCGATCTCGGCTCCCGTTCCCGACAGCGGCATGGCTTCCGGATGGTCGATCAGGTCGTGCGGCTGAAGCAGGGTATGCAGGGCCTCCGACAGGCGGGCGGTATGCTGGGTCGCATCCACCAGGGCCACGGCCAGGTCGCGGGTGGCGGCGAGGATGCGGATGCCGAGGGTGCAGACGAGGACCACCTGTCCGTTCGTTGCCTGGCCGGCTTCCCACATGATGATGGCCCAATAGAGCAGTCCGAGCACGGCGAAGACCGTCAGGATCGCGTGAACGATCCGCAGTTTCTCCAGGTAGAGCAGAGACGACCGGCGCGAGCGCATCTCGACGCCGATCGTGCCGTCGAACCGCTTGTACTCCCGCTTGAACGCCGAGAAGGCCCGGACGAGCGGCATGTTGCCGACGAGGTCGACCATCTCACCGTCGACGCTGGCTGCCTTGGCGGCGAAGTCGTGATGAAGCGGTTTTCCCGCAGCCGCCATCTTGAACATCAGGACGACGACAGCGGCGAAGATGCCGGCCAGGACGCCCGCCATGGTGAGGTTCACGGTGCCGATATAGATGATCGACAGGAAGGCCGCGACGCAGGGCGGCATCACGTTGAACACGAACATGTTCTCGACCGTGAAGATCGCGTTCGAGGTCGCCGTGATGCGCGAGGCCAGGGTGCCCGGCTGCCGGTCGGCGAAGAAGGACGGCGAGTGGCCGGTCATGTGCCGGAACAGATCGCGGCGGATATCGCCCGTCACACCGACGAAGGTGAAGGACCCGACGAGGCTCGCCACGCGCCAGAGCATGTTGTCGGCGGCGATGAAGGCGATGAGGATCGCCAGCGCACCCCAGATCAAGCCCGCGTCGGGCCCCTTGCTGAGGGCATCGACGACGCCCTTGAGTGCGTAATCGGTGCTCACCGAGAACGCGACGGCTCCGAGAACGGCGCAGAGGATCACCAGATGCGGCAGCGCCCGCCGCTTGAGATAGCGGGCGACGAACGCGAAGGGCCTATCGGCGTAGACGCAGAGGTCTTCCATATGGGTGACCATCCCAGTGCTCGTTTTTAACTGTCGGATGCTCGCGCGATCCCGCAAGCAGGCCGCACGGAACCGTGAACTTATAGGTCGCAACGCTAATCTCGTCCAAGCGTTGCGGGCGGCTGTCAAGCTTGCCCGTTTCTAGAGAGGAAACCTGAATGGGTGTTGAGCGGCAAGCGAATTCGGTGCCGCCTCACCTTTCAGACCACCTCTGCCTGACGGGTTTCCGGCATGATCAGGGCGAGCAGCGCGAAGCCTGCAAGACCCACGATGGCGAGGCCGAGGAAGGCGCTGTGACTGCCAAGATGATCGGCCATGATTCCGGCCAGTGACGTCGACAGGGCGGCGCCGATGCCCATGGCGGTTCCGACTGCACCGAGGGCGAGATTGAACCGTCCGGTGCCGCGCGTGACGTCGGAGACCACGAGGGGCACCATGACACCGAATACGGCCGCCGAGACGCCGTCGAAGACTTGGATCGCGACAAGCAGTTCCGGGCTGTCGGTATAGGCGAAGAGCAGGCCGCGGATCGGCAGGGCGGCGAAGCCGATGAGAAGGAGGGGGCGGCGGCCCCACTTTTCCGCGGCCCGTCCGACCGCCGGTCCGGAGATCGCCAGGACGACCTGGGGCACCACGATGCAGGCGGCGATCAGCGCCGTGGCGGTCTCGCTGGCCCGCAGGGTCAGCATGCTGCCCACCAGCGGCAGCATGGCGGCATTGGCGAGGAAGAACAGGGTCATGCAGGCGGCAAAGCACAGCAGGGCGCGGTTGGTGACGATGGCCTTCAGCGCGCTTTCCTTGGGGCCCGTTTCCACCGTCTCGCCCTGGCGTGCCTGGATCGGCACCGCGCCAGGGCGAATGAACGAGAGCGCGATCAGCGTCGGGATCATGAGGAAGGCGGTGAGGTAGAACACCGCGTCGTTCGACAGATAGTAGCCGCAGGCACCCATCAACGCCGCAGCGACGGCGTTGCCGAGCGCGGAGAAGCTGGCGTTGCGCCCAAGCCGCTCACCGGCTCGCTTATGGCCGACGAGGCCGATGCTGATGGCCGCGATGGCCGGTGTGAGGATGCAGCTCGCTGCGGAATGGGCCGCCATCGCGAGGAGGACGATGAGGAAGCTCGGCCACATGGCGAGGGCGAAGGCGCTGAGCGAGATCGCCACAACCGAGAGCCCGGCCGCGAAGCGTCGCGAGCGGACGGCATCGACGAAGGCACCGCCCGGCACCTGACCGAGCAGGCTCACGAGGCTCCCGACGGTCAGGGCGAAACCGATGTCGGATTGCGTCCACTGCGCCTGCGTGAAGTACACGGCGAGAAACGGACCGAAGCCGGTCTGGAGGTTCGCGACAAAGAACGTGAAGGCGTCGAGCCCCCGGCTGCTCCTCACCGAACCAGCCTGCATGTCGGTGGAAACCTCTCCGGGCTTCTCGGCATAGGCGTCGCGCCGAAGAGCCCCTCGCGGCCGGAACTCCGACCGCGGCAATTCACGGGGCTTGATGACGCGTCGATTCTGCGAGCGGGATGCCGTCATTTGTCCGGCGTTTTCTCACCCGGCTTGTCGGGCGCGGGAGAGGGCGCCGCACTCGGCGGCGGCGCCACCGGAGCCTGGACCGGCGCCGCGGGCTGGGCCGATGGCGCTTGAGCCGCCGGAACCTGGCTCGACGCGGTCGCAGGAGCCGGCTCGCCATCGGGCGGAACGCTGGGGCTGGCCGGTCCGAGGACAACGATGGGATCTCCCGGCTTGTACTCCGGCGAGACGCGCACCTGGTTGCGGCTCAATTGCAGGACGAGGCGGCTCGGCTTGCCATCGGGCGAGAACCGCATGGACCGCCAATCCACGGCGATCTTGCGGGAGCCGACCCCGAGGAAGCCGCCGAAGTCGATGATGGCGGCGCGTGGGCGTCCGTCCTTGTCGAGGATGATGTCGATGATCCGGCCCATATCCTCGCCGGTGGAACTGCGTACGCCCTTGCCGAGCACGCCCTCGTAATCCTGGGTGTCCAAAACCGTCGCCGGCGTGCCTGTCGGGAGTACGGGGGCGGCGGACGTTGGCGCGGCCTGCGGCGCCGCAGGTTGCGGAGCCGGTGCGGGTGGCGTGGCAGGAGGCGCGGCGGGAGCGGCCGGTGCTGCTTCGCTCGCCGGGCCGTTGACCGGGGCGTTCCCCTCCGCTGCTGCGGCGGCGGCCCAAAGGGTGATCGACGCGGCGGCGACCATCCGGACAGTTCTGAACACGTGCGTTCCCCGAAGAAGCATCTCGCCGGCTCCCGCTCAACCTGAGCCATTCCGATGAGTTCCCACCTGCCATGGGACGGACGGCGTATGAGGGCGGACCAAGGCGAAGTTGTGGATGAGGGCGAGTCGATCGGCGACGATGCGGCTCGCCGCGATGTCGAGGTGGCAAGAACCGGACCGTCACGGCCATGGTGGCGCGGAGTATGGGGGGTGTCCAGACGAACCGGTGGACGATCACCCCGAATTTTCCCTCATGTCGAGGGGGGAGGTGTGACAAACGCCCTGCGATCGTCTGGTTTTCGCCTTTTGTGCATCGTAGAGATGCGCGCAAGCGTGCCGGACCACCCGCGCGAACCAGGGTGGAATACTCTTGAGGATCAAGTCGATGCGTATCTCGTCGAACGTCTGCGCCGTGGCGCTCATCGCGGCGGCCCTGGGCGGATGTCAGGCGCTGTCCGGCAATTCCGGCGTCATGCCCGAGAGCGAAGTTGGGCCTCCGCCGTCCATGCGTGGTTCGGTTCCCGGCGCCCAGCGCCCGCGGGCGGCCGAAGTGGACCCCGATGGTGTGCCTCTGCAAACGGCGCCGACGCGGCGGCTCGACCTGCCGAAATCGGCCGGTGGCCAGGCCCGTTCGCAGGCGGAGACGGAGCGGCGTATCCGCCGCGAGGATATCGAAGGCGATACGACCAGTCGGTCCAGCTCCGGTGGTCTCGCTCCGCAGATGGGCTCGGGCGGCAGCGTCGGCCTCGGCGGCAAGTTCTGAAGAACGCTCGCGAAACTCCCGGTCATCGCCGCCTTCCGTTTCCGGTCAGACGGCGCCGCGGGAGTTTCGTGAAAGGCACTGCGACGCCCCATTCCGCACGGCGTAAACCCTGCATGCGGACCGCGTGATGATGTGATCTCGACGGTTAGATCAGGTCGGCACCACGTGTGTCGGTCTCGCTCCGACTCTCGGCGGCGACAAGTCCGGCAAGACCAGCGAGGAACGCGCCGGAAGCGACGATGGTGAGGGCAACGACTGCGATGATCATGCGCGGAGTGTTCCCCATCGAGTTTAAGGGATCGTTGCATGAGCCGGGTCGGGCGATGCGCCGACGTCCTCGATGCGGGTCGGTCGAAAAAAATTCCATCCTCGCGCCTGGCGGTCGGAACAGGCCCTCGATGCGTTGGGATGCTGCTGTAAGCCCACGCGCTTCGCACCGGCCGCACCGCTTTGACCCGGATGAGTGGTCGGCGGCGCGAATGCCCCGCGGCAATGCTGGCATCCATACAAGCCCTTGTTGGCGTGACGCTTTTCGGAAATTTTTCGATCCGCGGCCGCGATGACGTCTCGTCGGCCTGCTCCGAAGCGTGGCTGCAGGGGCGACTGCCCATGCCCCGGCGATTGTGTGGGATCGGGGTCCGAAGGGGCTGCAGGGCCCCCGTTATCCCCGTCCCTTCTGTGGATGGGCGGTCGGAGGATGTGTTTCCCTCTTGGAACGCTCTCAGCACCGCTTAGTTGTTGCAGCTATGCGCTCCGAGGCCCCTGGCCGTGGGCGTAACGGCGCTCAGAGCCACAATCCGGAGGAACTCATGGCAACCAAGACCACCACGAAGGCAGCCGACAAGCCAGCCGCCGCCAAGAAGACCGCTGCTCCGAAGGCCGAGGGCGCCGCCAAGCCGAACGCGCTGCAGCAGCCGCTGAAGCCCTCCGAGGAACTCGCCGCCGTCGTCGGCGCCGATGCGCTTCCGCGTGGCGAGGTCGTCAGCAAGGTCTGGGAATACATCAAGAAGCACAATCTCCAGAACCCGGAGAACAAGCGCGAAATTCTGGCCGACGACAAGCTGAAGAAGGTCTTCGGCAAGGACAAGTGCACCATGTTCGAAATGAACAAACACCTCGCGGCCCATCTCAAGTCGGCCTGACGCCGATGCGGCCCGGCGCTTCGACAGCGCCGGGCAGGATTTTCGAGACGGTGAATACGGCCGTTCCCGGTTCTGCTGGGCCAGCCTCAGGCGATGTGGCGGATGACCCCGCCATCCACACGCAGGGCGGCGCCGCTGGTGGCGCTCGCGGCCGGGCTGCAGATATAGGCCACCATGCTGGCGACTTCCTCCACCGTCGCGAGGCGACGGATCAGCGAGGTGGAGCGGTGCTCGGCGACGAAGTCCCGTCCTAGCTTGTCGAGGTCGACCTCGCCGGTATCCTTGGCCATCTTCGCCATGAAGTCCGCCACCCCTTCCGAGAGGGTCGGCCCCGGCAGAACGCTGTTCACAGTCACGCCGCTTCCGGCCACGGTCTCGGCGAGGCCGCGTGACACGGCGAGCTGCGCGGTCTTCGTCATACCGTAATGGACCATCTCGACCGGGATGTTCAGGCCGGACTCGCTGGAGATGAAGACGACCCGCCCCCACCCGGCCTCGACCATCCCCGGCGTGTAGGCGCGCGAGAGGCGGATGCCGCTCATGACGTTGGTCTCGTAGAAGCGTAGCCAATCCTCGTCGGGTATCTCGAAGAACGGCTTCGGCTCGAAGATGCCGGTGTTGTTCACCAGGATATCGACGGCCGGCAGGCCCTTTACCACCGCGTCCGCTCCGCTCGCCGTGGCAATATCACCGGGGGCCGCGATGAAGGCCGTCGTGCCGGTCTCTTCCGTCAGGCGCCCGATCGCCGCCCGGACCCGGTCCGGTGTGCGGCCGTTGATGGCGACGGTGGCGCCCATTCCGGCAAGGGCCTTGGCGATGCCGTAGCCGATGCCGCCGGTCGAGCCGGTCACCAGCGCGCGTCGCCCCTTCAGATTCATGTCCATGAATGTCCTCCTCCGTTAGCAGCCTCGTGGATCAACGCCCGAGGCGATGGGTGGCTGCGTTCGGTGGATCAGCCCGTCGGCTGGCGCCGCAGGATGCTGGAGACGGCACCGGCCGCTGACAGGGCGCAGGCGCACCAGAGCGCCGCCCCGATGGAAACCGCCGTGCCGCTGGCATGGGTGAGCCCGAAGATCACCGCGACGAGGGCTGCGCCGAGGGACTGCCCGGTCAGCCGCGCCGTCGATTGCATGCCGCTGGCGCCACCGCTGCGCGAACGCGGCGCGCTGGTGACGATCACCTTGTTGTTCGGCGACTGGAACAGACCGAAGCCGATGCCGCACAGGGTCAGCCGCCAGGCGATATCGACCAGCGTCGGGGCGGCGGGAAGCAGGGCCAGCGCCGCGATGCCACCGGACATGAGGGCAAGGCCGATGCCGCCGAGGATGCCGGGCGCATACCGGTCGGCGAGGCGGCCGGAGATCGGCGCCGTGATGGCGATGGCGATGGGCCATGGCGTCATCAGGAAGCCGGTCTCGGTGGCGGAGAGGTGCAGCGCATCCTGGAAATAGAAGGGCAGCGCGACATAGGCCATCATCTGCGCTCCGAACGAGGCGATGGAGGTCACCATCGACAGGGCGAAGGCGGGAATGCGCAGCAGGTCGACCGGCAGCAGGGGCGTCGTGAGCCGGGCCTGATACAGGACGAAGACGGTGCCGACCGCGAGCCCGGCTGCGACCTCCGCCAGGGCGAGCCAGCGCCCGTTCGCCTCGCCGATGCCGTCGAGCCCGATGATGAGAAGGCCGAAGGTGAGGGCATTGAGGATCGCGCTCGGGACATCGAACCGCGCCCCGCTCACTGGCGTCCGAGGCAGGGTCCGCGCCGCCACTGCCAGGGCCACGAGGCCGACGGGCAGGTTGACCAGGAACAGCCACGGCCATGTGGCCACCGAGAGGATCGCGGCGGCCACGGTCGGGCCGGTGGCGGAGGCCATGGCGACGATGAGAGCGACATTGCCGACGCCCCGGCCGATCATGCGGTGCGGGTAGATGAAGCGCACCAGGGCGATGTTCACGCTCATGATCCCGGCGGCGCCGAGCCCCTGGGCAATCCGCGCGACGACGAGCCCGGTCAAGGATGTGGAGAGTGCGCAGGCGAGGGACGCGGCGACGAACAGGACGAGGCCGCCGAGATAGACCTTCCGGTAGCCGAGGATGTCGCCGAGGGAGGCCAGTGGCAGCAGCGATGCAGTCACGGCGATCTGAAAGGCGTTGACTACGAAGATCGCGGAAGCGGGGCTGACCCCGAGATCCTTCGCCATGGCCGGTAGCGCCACGTTGACGATGGCCCCGTCCAGTACCGCCATGGTCATGGCGAGCCCGATGGCGAGAAGCGCCAGCATGCGCTCACGCACCGGCAGGCCGTCCATCGATTTGTCGGGAACCGGTCCGGCCGTGCCTCCGGTGGGGGGAATCGCCTCGTGCGTCATCGCACAGAGCCGTGGACGATCCCTGCTCGCTTCGGCAAGTGCCCTATGTCACCCCTCGGCGAGGGGGGCGGCATCGTTACCCCCTACGGAGGAATGACATGCGTCTGGCGACACTCCTGCTCGGCTGCCTGCTCGCCTTGTCGCCCGCAGCCGTCCAAGCCGACGATGCCGGGCCTTTGGGAATTGGGCTCGAGGGCTTTGCCTATCCTCACCCCGTCTGGTTTCTCGACGTGACGCGGGACAACGAGCGGCAGCGCCTCGCCTACATGGACGTCACGCCGACCGGGACACCGAACGGCCGCACCGTTTTGCTGCTGCACGGCCGCAATTTCCCCTCGAGTTACTGGGAGCCGGCGATCGGTGCCCTGGCGGGGGCGGGCTACCGTGTGGTCGTTCCCGACCAGCTCGGCTTCGGCAAATCGTCGAAGCCGGTGGGACCCTTCAGCTTCGACGTGATGGCGGCGGAAACCGTGTCGCTTCTCGATGCGCTCAACCTGCCGCGTGTCGATGTCGTCGCGCATTCCATGGGCGGTATGCTGGCTGCCCGACTTGCCCGAAACGCGCCGAACCGGGTGAACAGCCTCCTCCTCGAAGCGCCGATCGGTCTCGAGGATTATCGCTTTACCGTTCCGCCCGTTTCCAACGACACGCTTCTGCGCATCGAGGGCGCTGTCACCGCGGACGTCTACCGGCGCCAGCTGATGACGAATTACGCGCTGTCGCTTCCCTCCTCGGCGATCGAGCCCTTCGTGGCGATCCGCGAGCGCGTGAAGGGTTCGGGCGAATATCCGCGCTGGCTCCAATCCTTCGTCAATTCCTACCAGATCATCTGGGGCCAGCCGGTGGTGCACGAGATCCCGCTGATCGCCGCGCCGACCCTGTTCGTCATGGGCGCGAACGATCGCAACGCGCCGGGCAAGCCCTTCGCCCCCGAGAACCTGCGCGCCGGCATGGGCGACAATGCCGGCCATGCCAAAGCCCTGGCGGCACGGATGCCCGATGGGCGCGCGGTCGTCTTCGACGGCATCGGCCACCTCGTCCATATGGAAGCGACCGATCGCTTCAACGCCACGATGCTCGAATTCCTCAACGGCCATTGAGTCGGGACAAACAAGGGAGCTCTCGGATGGATGTCGGCGTGATCGGGTTGGGCCGGATGGGCCGGGGTATGGTTCAGAGCCTCGTCCGGGGCGGCCATCGGGTGAGGGTCTGGAACCGGACCGCATCCGCCGCCGACGGTCTAGACGGGGTGACGGTCGTACACAGCGCAGCGGACGCCTTCACCGGGGACGCGGCGATCACCATGCTCGCCGACGACGCGGCCTTGCGTTCGGTGATCGTGGAGGGCGGGCTTCTCGATTCCGGCACGCGGCCCGGCCTGCATCTCAGCATGAGCACGATCTCGGTGGCGCTCGCGCACGAACTCACCGCGATCCACGAGCGGGCCGGCGTGCCCTACATCGCCGCCCCCGTCTTCGGCAGGCCGGACGTGGCGCAGAACGGAGCCCTGAACATCGTCGTCGCAGGAGACCCGGCCATCATCGAGACGGCGCAACCGCTGCTCGACGCCCTCGGCACGAAGACCTGGCCCTTCGGAACCGAGCCGTATCGGGCCAATGCGGTGAAGCTCGCGGGCAACTTCATGCTGATCGCGGCCATCGAGGCCATGGGCGAAGCCGCCGCCTTCGCCGAAGGGCATGGGGTCGCCGGGGCCGATCTCCTCGACCTGCTCACCAACACCCTGTTCGCCTCGCCGGTCTACAAGGGCTACGGCGCGTCCATCGCCGCCGGGCGTTACGAGCCGCCGGGCTTCGGTCTGAGACTCGGGCTGAAGGATATCGGCCTCGCCCTCGCGGCATCGGGTCAGGCCGGCGTACCCATGCCTTTCGCCAGCGTGCTGCGCGACAACCTCATCGACGCCGTCAGCCACGGCGACGGCGACAAGGATCTCGCCGCCCTTGCGCTGGTCTCGGCACGGCGAAGCGGGCGATGAAGGCCGCTCCGCTCCGATGCGGTGCTATGAGACGAGGAAGTCGGAGGCCGTCAGAAATCCGTAACTCCTGACCGTCGCGAACTGAACGGCCTGCTCGGCGCCGCTGCCGTCGGCATCGTAGGAGAGGGCACCCGTGTAATAATCGTAGAGGATACGGTCGCTCGCATCGACCGTTCCCGTGCGAATGTTCTTGAACGCAACGCCGGACAGATCGCCGTCCACCAAGCCTTTGAAGATGGCGTTCTCCAGCCTGATCGTATCGGTGCCGTGAAAGAAATCGGTGATGCTGTCGATGTTGTCTTTCCCAAGCTTCGTGTCGAAGACGAACGCGTCCTTCCCGCCGGAACCTGCCAGCACGTCCATCCCCAACCCGCCATTGATGACGTTGTCGCCGTAAGTGCCGGCGATCGCGTTCGTGAGATTGTTGCCGGTGAGATCGATGGCGAGATAGGGGTCTTCCTGGCTGCCGATCAGGAACTCAATGGACTGGTCCTTGGCGAGCGTGAAATCCGAACTGGCATAGACCGTATCGGTACCCCGGTCCTTTGCCTCGATGACCTGATCCCGCTTGCTACTGACGTAGTATTCGTCGTTTCCGGCAAGGCCCTTCAAGACGTCGATACCGGCCCCGCCATCGAGACGGTTGTTGCCCGCATTGCCGGTGACCGTGTTCGCGAGCGCATTGCCGACGCCGCCGATATCGCCCTTGCCCGTGAGGGTCAGGTTTTCGACATTCGCCGAGAGCGTATGATTGATCGACGACTGCACGAGGTCCGTGCCCGCACCGCGCTTCTCGATCACCACGTCGCCGAAATGATCGACGACGAACGTATCGTTGCCGATGCCACCTTCCATCCGGTCGATACCTTTGCCGCCATCGAGGATGTCGTTGCCCGCTCCGCCGATGAGATGGTCGCTTCCGGTATAGCCAAAGAGCGTGTCGTTGCCGCCGAGACCGTCGATCCGGTCGTTCCTGGCGGAGGCCACGGCCCCTTTGAGCAGGTCCGCGCCCGACGTCGCGCCCTTCACCTGGAACGGGTCGGCCGTCGAAACGGAATAGATCTGGAAATCGGTGTCCCTGTCCGTCCGTTCGAGTCCCGTTTCGCGACCCGACTTGAGGAGACCGAAGGTGCCGTTCTGCAAGGCCACGATCTGGGGCAGTTCTGACCGATGCCCGCTTCCGATCGCCTCGGAATAGAAGTCGAAAACCTGCCCTGTGGCAGACCCGTCGGCGTTGTAAAGCAACCCGCGCGCGGTCGTCAGGATCTTTCCGTCCGCTAGATCGGAAGATCCGAGGACGAGTTCGAGCAATTGCCCGTTCGAGAGAGTCGTCACGGACACGATGTAGGCGTTGTCGAACGTGTAAGTCTGGGCGAGCGTGACCGCCTTGGTGATGCTTCCGTCGAGACCAGCCTTGTACGTCGATGCCACGATATCCGTGAGGACATCGGTCTGGACGCCGTTAGCGGCCTTCTTGGTGTCCCGGCCCTCATAGGCGACGGCAAATCCGCCCTTCTGGTCGGCGGTGACCGAGTAAATCACCTTCGTTTCGTATCCGCCAGCAAACTCGGCCACCTGCCCGAGTTTGAACGCTTCGCCCGGCACCTTACCGTCTGCGGTCACCACCCGAGCCATGAGGGTCGAGGTGACACGGCCCATATCGACCCAGGTCGCGAGATAGCGACCGTCCGACAGGGCGGTGACTTTGGTCGAATGGGTCTGGTCGTCGTTCACCGAGCGGTCGACGACGGCGGTCGCGACGAAGCGGTGGTTCTCGTCGATGATGTCGACCGTCCGGATCTTGCTGGTCGATCCCTGGGCGATATGGGCGAGGGCCATCGCACCGTTCTGCGCGAAGGCGACGCTGTTGTCGTAAGCGCTCAGGAATGGCACGTCCGTATCGGACAGGGAGGTGATCTTCGTGGTGTAGAAGGGCGTGAAGGTCCCTTTCGCGTCCACGGTACCGAGGCTGTACTTTGCCTTCTGATATTGCGTCGAAAAGCCGCCGAACGTGCCGTCGACGTAAGTGCTGTCATAGACGCCGATGACGACAGATCCGTCGTCTCGGACGGACAAGGCCTCTACTTGGAGGTCGCCAAGGGAAAGCGGTCCTTTCGAAGGAACGCCGGTCGCCCCGAAGCTGGTCAGGGTGACGGGGTGCGTGCCAGGTTCGCCGCGCGGGCCCGGAACATAACCGCTGGTGAGCAGGGCGAACCCGGCTTTTGCCTTCGGCACGACGAGGTCGAGACTGTCGGTGCCGACGACCGGCCCAAGGTCGATCGGCTCTCCATTCGCTACCAGCACCGCCGACATGTCCGCTCCTCAAAGAAGAATCCGGCAGGTGGTAGGGCGGGGCTCATACAATCTCAATCGCGAATTGAACCTCGATTCCGTCAGCGCGGAGGCGTGCTGTTTCTGCAACCTGTCGCGTCGCTTAGAGCGCTCCCTCCCGCACGGCCCCCGGATCGGCGAGCGAGTGCAGCAGCCGCGCGGCGGAATGGGCGAAGCGCAGGGTCACCGCCTTGCGGCGGGCGCCGCTCAGCACATGGTCGACCGGGTCGCGCAGGATCGCGGCGCTGTAGCCGTCGGCGATGATCAGCCCGGCCTCGTCGGGCGTCAGTCCTTCGGGGAGGGAATCGGGAACGGCGAAATAGAAGCGGTCGCAATAGTCCCGGTAATCCGGCCACTTCTTGTCGGCGCGGAAGTCGGCGACGCTGGACTTGATCTCGACGATGGTCAGCCGGCCCGCTGGGCACAGGGCAATGATGTCCGCCCGCCTTCCGTTGGCGAGGGAGAATTCCGGGATCGTCACATGGCCGAGGTCGGCGAACAGCCGGCGGACCCCGCGCTGGACCTGGAGCGCGGTCGCCGATTGCCGGCGGTCCGGCGGCAGGACGAGATGGGCGAGGGCTGCTGACATGGCTTCGCTTGGGGATGGCTTCGCTTGGGGAGAGTGCGGTCTCGAATCGACCGTCCCGCCAGGGAATCAGGTCGGCCCGCCCTTGTCACCTGCGGCAGCCTGCCCGCCCGCCAGTGCGGCGCGGATCGCGTCGAACCCATCGGTGAGCGCCGCCGGCCCTGGCTGCAGGATCAGCGGCGACTTGATCTCGTGGATGCGCCCCGCCGCCACGGCGGGGATCGCGTCCCAGCCCGGCCGCTCGCGGATGCGCGCCACGTTCACCCGCTTGCCGCACCACGAGGCGAGGATGACGTCCGGCCGCGCGGCGATCACCTGATCCGACGTGACGATCCTGTCCTTGGCCGCCGGCTGGCGGGCGAGGACGGGAAAGACGTCGTCGCCGCCGGCATAGCCGATGAGCTCGGAGACCCAGCCGATCCCCGAGATCATCGGCTCGTCCCATTCCTCGAAATAGACGGTCAGCCGGGGCGGGCCGGCATTGTCGAGGGCGGCGGCGCCGAGGCGGTGGGCGTAACCCTGGGCCAGCGCGTCGGCCTTCTCGCTGGCCCCGACCAGGGCGCCCACGGTACGGATCATGGCAAGGCAGCCGGCGACGTCGCGCTGGTTGAAGAGATGGACCGAGATTCCGGCGCGGGCGAGGTCGGCGACGATCTCGGCCTGCATGTCGGAAAAGGCGAGGACGAGGTCCGGCTGCAGGGCGAGGATTTTTGGCAGGTCGGCGCTGGTGAAGGCCGAGACGCGCGGCTTCTCCTTGCGCACGCGAGCGGGGCGCACGGCGTAGCCGGACACGCCGACGATCCTGTCCTCCTCACCCAGCAGATAGAGGGTCTCGACGGTTTCCTCGGTGAGGCAGACGATGCGTTCGGGCGGGAAGCGGCGCATGCGGCGTCACGCGTTGAAGAAGCTGATGACGCCCGCGCCCGGCGCGAGCCAGACGAAGGCCCAGACGAAGGCCGAACTCCAATTGGCGAGCTGGAACGGCAGGCGCGCCACCTCGAACATCCCGGCGATGAGCGGCACCACCGCGCGGGCCGGGCCGATGAACCGGCCGATGACGATGCCCCAGGCGCCGTAGCGCCTGCAGAAATCCTCGCCCTTGGCGACCATCTGCGGATAGCGGCTCATCGGCCAGATCGACTTGGCGCCGTGCTGGAAGTAGCGGCCGATCTCGTAGGACATCCAATCCCCGAGCCCGGCGCCGATGCCCCCGGCGATCACCATCGGCCAGAACGGGATGCCGCTCGCACCGATCAACGCGCCGATGGCCACCAGAAGCACGGTGGCGGGGACCAGGATCGACAGGAAGGCCAGGGATTCGCAGAAGGCGAGCACGGCGATGATGAGGGGTGCCCATTCCTTGTGCGTTTCCACGAAGGTCAGGGTCGTGGTCTTCAGCGCTTCGAAATCCATGGATGCCCCTGCCCGTCGCGCCCGATGTGCGGGAAGGTCGCCCTTCCGGCAAGCGTCGATCTCGCCACGGACGAGCCTCGCGTCGGTTGTGAATGCACCGCTGGGCGAAACCGGCTACGACGCTGATCGTCGCACTCGCACCCGTCGAAGCAAAGCCTGATACGCCGATGAGAATTCTATCGATCCAGTCGCACGTCGCCTTCGGCCATGTGGGCAATGCCTCGGCGGTGTTCCCGATGCAACGGCTCGGCGTCGAGGTCTGGCCGATCCATACCGTCCAATTCTCCAACCATACCGGCTACGGCGCCTGGCGCGGCCGTGTGTTCGACGGGCCGATGATCGAGGACCTCGTGCTCGGCATCGCGGAGCGCGGCGTGCTGGGGCAATGCGACGGCGTCCTGTCCGGCTATATGGGCTCGGCCGATATCGGCACCGCCATCGTGCGGGCCGTGGCGGCGGTGCGGAGCGCCAACCCGAAGGCGCTGTATTGCTGCGACCCCGTGATGGGCGATACCGATCGGGGCATCTATGTCCGCCCCGGCATCCCTGAATTCCTGCGCGATCAGGCCTTGCCCGCCGCCGACATCGTCACCCCGAACCAGTTCGAATTGAACTTCCTGTCGGGCCTGCCCACCGGCACACTCGGCGAGGCCAAAGCCGCCCTGACGGCGATCCAGGCCCTCGGGCCGCGCGTCGTGCTGGTGACCTCCCTGGTCACCGAGGACACCCCGTCCCATTCCATCGACCTGATGGCGGGGGAGGGCGGCCTGTTCTGGCGCCTGCGCACGCCGCGCCTCAACCTCGACGTGAACGGCGCGGGCGATGCCATCGCGGCGCTGTTCCTCGTCCACTACGCCCGCACCGGCTCGGCGGCACTGGCTTTGGGCATGGCCGGTGCTTCGGTCTACGGCCTCCTGCGCCGCACGGCGGAGGCGGGTTCGCGCGAGATCCTCACCGTCGACGCGCAGGACGAGTTCGTGGCGCCCAGCGAGACGTTCCCGGTAGAACCGGTCTGATGGTCAGCGAGAAGGAAAAGCCGATGAGCCGCCGCTTCGTCACCCTCGACGTCTTCACCGACACGCCCTTCGCCGGAAATCCGCTGGCCGTGGTGCTGGATTCGGAAGGGCTCGACGACGCGGCGATGCAGCGGATCGCGGGCGAGTTCAACCTGTCCGAGACGGTGTTCGTGCTGCCGCCGACGGAGGCACGCCACAAGGCCCGCCTGCGCATCTTCACGCCCGCCCGTGAGCTGCCTTTCGCGGGCCACCCGACGCTCGGGGCGGCGATCCTGCTGGCGTTGCACGATGCGAGATCCGGCCTCACCGACGCCACCGCCTTCGGTCTCGAAGAGTCGATCGGCACCGTGGCCTGCGTCGTCGAAGCGGGCGAGGGGCGCGGCCGTGGGCGCTTCAAGCTCCCGATCCTGCCGCACTACGACGGCGAGGGACCGGACGCGACGCTCCTCGCCCAGATGATCGGGCTGGAGACGCAGGATATCGGCTTCGGGCGTCACGTGCCGAGCCGGCACACGGCCGGGCCGGCTTTCCTGTTCGTGCCGGTCAACACGCGGGCGAAGCTCGATGCGGCCCGCGTGGACCTCGCCGCCTTCTCCACCCTGGAGCCTCGGACGGCACTCTATCTCTACGCCGTGGACCCGGAAGGCCTCGGCCTCCGCTTCCAGACCCGGATGTTCGCGCCGCATCTCGGCGTGATGGAGGACCCGGCGACGGGGTCGGCCGCCGCGGCCTTCGCCGGCGTGATGATGGAGTTCGAGCCCCTCGGCGACGGCGAGCACGATGTGCTGATCCGCCAGGGAATCGCCATGGGTCGTCCGAGCGAGATCGCGCTTCAACTGGTCATCGAATCCGGAGCCCTCCAATCCGTCGAGATCGGCGGCGCGGCCGTGGTGATGAGCGAGGGGACGCTGCTTGCCTGACGGTCTCACCCTCACGCGGATCGAGAGGGTGACGGCCCGGCTGGTGCCGTTCGAATGGGAATGGGCGCAGGCCAACGCGGCCTCCATCGCCGAGAACTGGGCGCGCCGCTGCGCCGAGCGGTCGGGGCTGTTCGACGGGCGGGTGCTCCTCGCGAAGTCGTGCCGGCTCGAGGGGACATCCTGTGCCGTCGAGTTGTTCGAGACGTCCTACGCGAGCTTCATCACCCACAAGGATCTGGGCTCGCCCGACCAACGTGTCCTCAACGCCTTCGCCGCCATCGTTCCGCACGGGTCGGACGGCGCCGTGCTGCTCGGTGTCATGGGCGCTCACACCGCCAATGCCGGACAGGCCTACTTCCCCTGCGGCACGCCGGACCTCGACGACGTGCGGGATGGCGATACGGTCGATCTCGCCGGCAGCGCCGAGCGGGAGTTCGTGGAGGAGACCGGGATGGCGCTCCCGGCCGACGCTCCGGAAAACTGGCTTCTGCTGCGCGGACAGACCCAGGCGGCATTTCTGCGGCCCGTGACATTCCCCGATCGAACGGACGCGCTGCGCGAGAGGATGGAGCGCCATCGCCGCGCAGAGATCGAGCCGGAACTCGCCGGTTTCGTCACGGTCGGTTCCAGCGGCGAGATCGCCCCCCGTTCGATGCCGGACTTCGTACAGGCATACCTGCGCCACGCATTCGCGGAATCGTCGGGGTCCGGCTCCATGCGACAGGCATCTCCCCCTCATCGAGCAGGAACGGCAGAAGGACGGCGGTGAACGCCTCGGGATGCGAGAAGTTGATTCCGTGGGCCGCTCCCGGAATGACGGCAAGGCGGCCCCGGGGCAGGGAGTCAGCGAGGCTCGCGACGAAGGCATGGGGGACGATGTAGTCACGCGTGCCCCAAACCACGAGCGTCGGCTGCTCGACCCGCAACGCCTTCTCTCCGATGCGGTTGTCGACCATGCTTCGCAAGGTCAGGATGTAGCGTCCGATGCCCGCACGGGCATAATCCACGAGCGCCACCCAGGCGAGCGACCAGCGCTCGAACGGCGCGATGGCGAGGAAGCCGACCACCTGCCGGATCAGGTTGCGCGCCTCCGGGTCCGGCGTGGGCCCCTGCAACACGAGACGGTCCACGAGGTGAGGGTAAACCAGCGCCAGTTCGACCAGCACTTCGCAGCCGAGCGAATTCCCCACAAAGGCTGCGCGCCTCACCCCGATCGCTGTCATGAAGGCCGCCAATGCATCCGCGAGCTCGCGAACCGTGAGCGCGCGGCGAGGCTTTTCGCTCAATCCGAAGCCGGGCAGGTCGGGAGCATAGACCTCGACATGAGGGGCGAGATGATTTGCCAGCGGGATCATGTACCGGCTCGACATCCCGAGCCCATGGACGAGGATGACGGGTATGCGGTCATCCGGCACAGCATCGAGCGAGACGCGGGCATGCATCGTCCTGCCGTCGACTTGGATCCACCTCGTTTCGAGCCGGCCCGGATGTGCGCGCCGATACCGGCTGGTGCGCCGCCGAGACAAGGATTTGACGAGCGCCAAGCCGGCCAGGATCCCGCTCGCCGGCCAAAGAATCCACCGCAGGGACACAGGCGCCTTCCCGTTTCAGGTCGCTTCCGCCATTCGCGGCAAGGGATGCCGACGTCCGCTCTCCAGCGGCAGAGATATCATCTCGTGCGCCTGGTTTGTGTCCAAGCGGACGGTTCGAGGAGGCAGACTTCGATCATCAGCGCACAGGGCGCAACACCAGCCGGTCGCCGCGCACTTCGTAGGAGCCGAGCCTGTCGAGGAACGTCATGCCGAGCAGGTTTCCCGACAAGGCACCGCGCCGGCTCACCAGGGCCGAGACACGCCGTTCGGTGATCGTGCCGATGCTGAGGCTGTCGAGATAGACCGGGGCGGCCATGGCAACGCCGTTGGCGGTGGAGACCCTGATCGAGAAGTCGGATTCCGCGGGGGAAATCCCGATGGCGGCTGCGTTCTCCGCCGTGAGAACCACGGAACTCGCGCCCGTGTCGAACTGGAAGACCTGGGCGCGGCCGTTCACCTCCGCGCGCACGGAGAAGTCCCCGTCCGCGCGGCGGTTGATCGTCACGCTTCCGTCGCCCGCCGTGACGGCACTGCCAGGCCGCAGCGTCCCGACGAGGCGATTGCCGACATCCCCGGCTTCCTCCTTGTAGGCATAGCCCGCCACCAGGGCGACGGTGAGGGCGGCCCAGAACAGCAGCGCCTTCAGGTTGGTGCCGATCTGTTCGCGGAACCGATGCCAGAACCCGGCGAGGAAGATCGTCAGCAAGGTTCCGCTGAAGGCGAGCCGCGCGAGCTGGTCCTTCTCCAGCCCCGCGACGGTGCTCGATTCGTCCGAGAGGGCGAGGAAGGCGACGATGCCGAGGAGAACGGCAAGGGCGGCGTAGATCATGGCTCGGCCAGGGCCTTGTCCCGCAGAGGATAGGCGGCGCGGAGGCGATGTCCGAGGGTCGCCATGATGGCCTGCCGCTTCGCCTCCGACAGCGATCCCCACAGCCCGATCTCGTCGCGCGTACGTCCGCAGCCTTCGCAAAGCCCGGTCATGGCGTCGAGAATGCAGAGCTTCGTGCAGGGGCTCGAAGCCCTCGGGGCGACAGGCTGGGTCATGGCCGTTCCATGCCCTCAGGCGCGGGTCGCGATCAAGCGCCAAAGTGCCATGGTCAGCGCGAGACCGTCGCCACGAGGGCGAGAAGGGCCGCGATCTCGGCCACCTGCTGGCAGGCTCCGATCACGTCGCCGGTCTGGCCGCCGATCTTGGCTCGGGCCAGGGCGGTGAGGCCGAGGGAGGCTCCCAGCGCCAGGGCGGGCATCAGCACCATGCCGAGAAAGGGCAAGCCGGCGATCCAGCCAATGACGACGAAGGCGAGGGCGAAGAGGGCAACGATTCCGCTGGTCCGGCGATCGGGTGTTCCCACCGATGCCCCCGCCCCGCCGGGCCGCGCGGGGCCGAGCAGCACCATCGGCGCCAGGGCTGCGCAGCGCGAGAGAGAGGCGGCCAGTACCAGGGCCAAGGCGGCCAGCGACCCGGTGCGATCGAGCAGCGTCGCGAGGGCTCCGATCCTCAGGGCCAGCGTCAACACGAGGGCGACGCCGCCATAGGCGCCGATGCGGCTGTCGCGCATAATCTCGATGCGGCGCTCGCGCGTTGCGCCGCCACCGAACCCGTCCGCCACATCCGCGAGACCGTCCTCGTGCAGAGCCCCCGTCACCAGCGTCCCGACCGCCAGGGCGAGGGTGGCCGCCAGGAACGGTCCGAGATCCAGGGCCCAGGCGATGAGCAGGATGAGGGCGGAGGGCAGGGCGAGGATGAGGCCGGCCAGTGGCAGCATGCGCGGCAGGGTGCGGAAGTCCGGCAGACGATGCGGATCACCCTCGCCGGGCAGGCGCGGCACCGGCAGCCGCGAATAGAATCTCAGGCACGCCGCGAGATCGTAGGCCATGGACGCGCCGGGAAAGGCATCGTCCGGTTCCAGATCCCGGCCTTGCGTCATCGAGGACCTGCCTTCACCGCTCGCGCCCGGTTGGTTATAGCTCGCCCCACAGGCAGGCCGCCATACCGGACGCGCCGAGACGGAAGGCCAAGTTTCGCGCGATGACTCAGACGATCCCGAACCAGGACAATCCCGATCAGACGCCGTTCTCGGATATCCGCCGACTGATCGCCTCCGTGCCGGGTGCCGACCGTGACGCCGTCGCCATGGTGCGCGAGCGGGACGCGATGCTGACGAAGCCCGCCGGCGCGCTGGGCCGCCTCGAGAACCTCGTGGAGTGGCTCGCAGCCTGGCAGGGCAAGGGTCAACCGAGCCTCGACCGGCCTCTCGTCTGCGTCTTCGCCGCCAGCCACGGCGTCACCAAGCGCGGTGTCTCGGCGTTTCCGGCGGAGGTGAACCGCCAGATGCTCGACAATTTCGCCGCCGGCGGCGGCGCGATCAACCAGCTCTGCGCCGCCTACGGCCTCGGCTTCAAGGTCTTCGACCTGGCCATCGATCTTCCCACCGGCGACATCTGCGAAGGCCCGGCCTTCACGGAGAAGGAATGCGTGGCCACCATGGCCTTCGGCATGGAAGCCATCGCCGCCGGAACCGACTGTCTCGGCCTCGGCGAAATGGGCATCGGCAACACCACCATCGCGGCGGCGATCTATGCGGCGCTCTATGGCGGTGGGGCGGCGCATTGGGTCGGGCGCGGCACCGGCGTCGATGCGGCCGGGATCGAGCGCAAGGTCGCGGCCGTGGAGGCCGCCTTGGCCTTCCATTCCGGCCACCTCGACGACCCGCTCCATGTCCTGTCGCGCCTCGGAGGCCGCGAGATCGCCGCCATGGCCGGTGCCATCCTGGCGGCGCGGATGCAGCGCATCCCCGTGGTCATCGACGGCTACGTGGCGACGTCGGCCGCGGCGATCCTCCACGCCATCGATCCGTCGATGCTCGACCATTGCCTCGCCGGCCACGTCTCGGCCGAGGGGGCTCATGCCGAGGTGCTGGAACGCCTCGGATTGGTGCCGCTGCTGGCTCTCGGCATGCGTCTCGGCGAAGCATCCGGCGCCGCCCTCGCCATCGGCCTGCTCAAGGGCGCGCTCGCCTGCCATCGCGACATGGCGACGTTCGCCCAGGCGGGGGTGTCGGGACGCAGCGAAAGCTGAAGGCATCCCATCGGGGATACCGGGGCCGTGACGGCCCGGCGTCCCGATGATGACAAAAGCGGGGCATGCGAATGCGCCGATCAGGCCGCGCGCGCCGCGCTCCGCCCGCCGCCCATATCCGCACTCGACGTCGCTTCGGTGGACAGGTTCAGGGCGGGCAGCGTGTCCATGACACGGCTCGCGGGGAAGATCACGACGACTTCCGTTCCCTCGCGCGGCTTCGACTTCAGGTGGAAGTTGCCGTTGTGCAGGTCCACCAGCCCCTTGACGATGGGCAGGCCGAGGCCCGAGCCCTGTTCGGCGGTCTTGATCGCGAGCGAGCCCCGGCCGAACGACGACATGACCGTGCCGAGCTCGTCCTCGGGAATACCCGGCCCGCTATCCTTGACACTGACATACTGGCCGCCCGAGGCCGTCCAGCCGACCTTGATCGTGATGTCGCCGCCCGGCGGCGTGAATTTCACGGCGTTCGAGAGGAGATTGAGTACGATCTGGCGCAAAGCCCGCTCGTCCGCCCAGATACGGGGCATGTCGGGATCGATGAACTCGTGGAAGGCCTGGCCTTTGCCGCGCGCGCGCAGGGCGACCATGTGCCGGCACTCGTCCACCGCATGGGCGAGCTGGATCGCCTCCTCGTTCAATTCGTAGCGCCCGGCCTCGATGCGCGACAGGTCGAGGATCTCGTTGATGAGGTTGAGGAGGTGCATCCCGCTATCGTGGATATCGCCCGCGTATTCCTTGTACGACGGAGCGATGTGAGCGCCGAAGACCTCGTTCTTCATCACCTCCGAGAAGCCGAGGATGGCGTTCAGCGGCGTGCGCAACTCGTGGCTCATGGTCGCGAGGAAACGTGACTTGGCGAGATTGGCCTCTTCTGCCCGCCGCCGCGCCTCATCGGAATTGGCCTTGGCCTGTTCGAGCTCGATGAAGATGGCGTCCTTCTCCGCCTGGGATTTCAGCGCGCCCACCGCCGAGGCGTAGACGCGGCGGGCGAGGCCCATGAAGAAGATCTGCGAGCCGACCACCATGGTCACCAGCATGATCGTGTCCATGTCCTGCGAGAACGCCAGGAGAGAGAGCGCCGCGAGGATCAGCGGAAGGAGCGCGGCGGCGGCGGCGGCGGGCAGGGTCGCTGCCAGCATCGCGGCGACCGCAGCGACGATGACGAGGCCGAACAGGACGAAGATGCGGGCACTGGGCGCGGCCACGAGAACCATCAGCGCCCAGGACGCGCTCTGCACGATCTCGCTCAGCATGAAGGCGCTGCGCCAGCGCCTGACCGACACGGAATCCGCCGGCTGACGAAGGAAATGCTTGGTCAGCCCCATCGACAGGCCGACGCCGCAGAGCAGGCAGACGACCCAGGACAGGGCGATGGGAACCGGCACCCAGAGCGACGACGCCCCTGCGATGAGAAGCCCGAGCACGGCATGGGTCAGACCGGCACCGGAGCGGTACTCGGCATAGATCCGGATCAATTCGTAATCGAACGCGCGTTCCAGACCGTTCGCCGAGGTCAACCGCTCGCGCGCCGATCGGATGTCTCGGGCCACCTTGCGGCGGCGAGCGGATTCCGGTGCCGAAGGACCGCGTCCGCGCTGAACCATCTCCGCTGTCAGGTCGGACATCACCGTTTTGAGGATCTTTTGAGAGGAAAACCTGCGGTCGGAAGGACCGTGACCCGTCGACGCTGCGACCCGGCGAATCTGCGCCCGATAGGTTAAGAACGACCTGACCCGGTCATGACACTTGTCTCCAAATCGCGCCCATCCACGGCGCGCGACCCGACGCTGCATCGACACCGATCTCAGATCGATGTGTGCAGGCGCACATTTTTCGGAAGTGTGTAATATTTAGAACGAGTCGATACTGAAGTCGGAGAGACGTCATGCTGAAACTGAATGTCGACGGCGTGTCGCATGATGTCGATGCCGATCCCGACATGCCGCTCCTGTGGGCGCTGCGCGATCATCTCGACAAGACCGGGACGAAATACGGCTGCGGCATCGCCCAGTGCGGCGCCTGTACCGTCCATCTCGACGGCCAGCCCGTCCGCTCCTGCCAGACTCGCATCGGCGATGTGGGGGAGGCGAAGGTCACCACGATCCAGGGCGTGTCCGGACGGGTGGCGGAGGCGGTTCAGACCGCGTGGCGCGGCCTCGACGTTGTCCAGTGCGGTTACTGCCAGTCCGGTCAGATCATGTCGGCCATCGGCCTGCTCTCGACTACCCCGAAGCCCAGCGACGCCGAGATTGACGGCGCGATGGACGGTAACATCTGCCGCTGCGGTACCTACCAGCGCGTTCGCGCCGCCATTCACGAAGCCGCCCGCTCCCTCGCCTGATCCAAACGCGACGTCGGCCCCGGGGCCGGCATCGTCCTGCCCGATACCGTGCGCGTCATCGTCTCCGTGGAGGAAGCCATGCTGAAGGTCCGTCAGACCAAATCCGAGGCGGCTGCTCCCCGTCCGTCGCGCCGCGCCTTCCTCGGTGGCGCCGGTGTCGCGGCCGGAGCCCTGGTGATCGGATTCACCCTCGACCCGGCAAAACAGGTTCGCGCGGCGGCGGGACCCGACCTGTCCTCCGCTCCCGCCCAGCCCAATGCCTTCGTGCGGATCGCAGCCGACGATACGGTTACGGTGCTGATCAAGCATCTCGACATGGGGCAGGGCAACACGACGGGCCTCGCCACCATCCTGGCCGACGAGCTCGATGCCGACTGGTCGCGCGTGCGCGTGGCCTTCGCGCCGGCCGATGCGAAGCTCTACAACAACCTGCTGATGGGGCCGATCCAGGGGACCGGCGGTTCGACCGCAGTGGCCAATTCCTGGTTCCAGCTCCGGAAGGCCGGTGCGGCCGCCCGCGCGATGCTCGTCACCGCGGCGGCCGAGAAATGGTCTGTCCCGGCCCCCGAGATCACGGTTTCGAACGGCACGGTCCGCCATCTCGCCTCCAAGCGCGAGGAGCGGTTCGGTGCCCTGGCCGAGGCAGCGGCGGCGATCCCCGTGCCCGAGCAGCCGAAGCTCAAGGATCCGAGCCAGTGGGTCCATATCGGCAAGAAGCTGCCGCGCCTCGATTCCGTGGCCAAGACCAATGGAACCGCGATCTATTCCATGGATATCCGCCGGCCGGGTCAGGTCACGGCCGTGGTGGCGCATGCCCCGCGTTTCGGCGGCACCGTGTCGACGGTCGACGATAAGGCCGCCCGCGCCGTGCGAGGCGTGATCGACGTCGTGACGATTCCCACCGGAGTCGCCGTGATCGCCAAGGATACATGGTCGGCGATGAAGGGCCGGGACGCCCTGTCGGTCACCTGGGACGAGCGCACGGCCGAGAAGCGATCCTCCGACGCCATCCTCGCCGAGTATCGCGAGACGGCCAAGCGGCCGGGTATCGTCGCATCGGAGAAAGGCGATCCCGCCGCCGCCATCGCCGGGTCGGCCAAGGTCATCGAGGCGGAGTTCACCTTCCCCTATCTGGCCCACGCGGCCATGGAGCCCCTCAACGCCACGATCGAGCGGGCGGCCGACGGCTCCTACGACATCTACGCCGGCCTTCAGTTCCAGACGATCGAACAGGCGGTGGCCGCCGCGACCCTCGGTGTCACCGCCGACAAGGTCAGGCTGCACACGCAATGGGCGGGCGGATCGTTCGGGCGACGGGCGACGCCCACGGCCGATTACATCGCCGAGGCCGCGTCCATCGTGAAGGCGACCGGCGGCAAGGCGCCGGTCCATCTGGTCTGGACCCGCGAGGACGACATGGCGGGCGGGTATTACCGCCCGATGGTGCTGCACACCCTCAAGGCCGGCATCGACGTCAAGGGCGCCATCACCGGCTGGCAGCACCGGATGGTCGGCAAATCGATCATGATCGGCTCGCCCTTCGAGGCGATGCTGGTGAAGAACGGGGTCGATTCCACGTCCATCGAGGGCGCGTCGGACACGCCCTATGCCCTCCCGGCCTACCGGTTCGAGGTCCACAACGCCCGCGAGGGCGTGCCCGTCCTCTGGTGGCGTTCGGTGGGTCACACCCATACGGCGCAGGCGATGGAGGTCTTCATCGACGAGTTGGCCCACGCCGCCGGTGCCGATCCGCTGGCCTATCGCCTTGGCATGCTGACCGGCGCGCCGCGCCTGTCCGGTGTCCTGAAACTCGCCGCCGAGAAGGCGGATTGGGCCAAGCGCAGCGGCGGCAAGGGCCAGGGCCTCGGCATCTCGGCGCACGAATCCTTCGGCTCCTACGTGGCGATGGTGGCCGACATCACGGCGGATGGCAGCCATGTGAAGGTCAATCGCATCGTCGCGGCGGTGGATGTCGGCGTCGCCGTCAACCCGGACGTGATCCGCGCCCAGGTGGAGGGATCGGTCGGTTTCGCGTTGTCATCGGTCCTGCGCAACAAGATCACGCTGACGGATGGGGTGGTGCAGGAGAAGAATTTCGACGCCTACGAGCCGACGCGCATGAGCGAGATGCCGGTGGTGGAGGTCCATATCGTGGCCTCCGATGCCGCCCCGACCGGCATCGGCGAGCCGGGCGTGCCCGTCATCGCCCCGGCGATCTCCAACGCGATCTTCGCCGCGACGGGGCAGAGGCTGCGCTCCCTGCCCCTGGATCTCAGCGGCCTCAAGGGGGTCTGAGCCCGAAGGGCAGCGCGCGTCCGCCAGCGGCGGGGGCGTCAGCGCCTCAGGAAATCGATGAGGTCCGTCGTCAGACGCTCGTGATGGGTCAGCGGTATCGCGTGCGGTGCGCCCTCGTAGATCTCGAACTCCGCGCTCGGCACGGCTGAGGCCGCGACCTTTCCGGTGACGTCGATCGGCACGGTCTGGTCGGCATCGCCATGGATGATCAGGCAAGGCACGGTGACCTTCGCCATGTCGGGCCGGAAATCGGTCTCGGAGAAGGCCTTCACGCAGGCGATGGTGGCCTTGGGCGAGGCCAGCATGGCGACCTGCCCGGCCCAGGCGATCATCTCCGACGAAGCGGGTGAGCTGAACACGCCCGCACCGAAGAAGCCCTTGTTGAATTTGGCGAGGAAGGACGGCCGGTCCATCTTCAGCCCGTCGATGATCTCCTCGAACACGCCGGCATCGACACCGTCGGGATGATCGGGCGTCTTCAGCATCATCGGCGTCACCGCCGAGATCAGCACCGCCTGGGAGATCCGGTCGCTGCCGTGCCGTGACAGGTAGCGCACCACCTCTCCGCCCCCCATGGAAAAGCCCACCAGGGTCACATCGGTCAGATCGAGTTCGTCCAGCACCGCCTTCAGGTCGTCGGCGAAGGTGTCGTAATCGTAGCCCTGCCACGGGTGCTCCGAGCGTCCGAAGCCCCTCCGGTCATAGGCGATGGTGCGGAAACCCGCCTCGGCGACGGGCACCATCTGGTACTCCCACATATCCGCGTCGAGGGGCCAACCGTGAAGGAAGACCACGGGCCGTCCGCTGCCCCAGTCCTTGTAGTAGAGGCTCGTGCCATCCGGCGCGGTGATGAAGGCCATGGGGCTGCTCCCTGTATTCCCTGGTCGGGCGTGCTCGCGGATGAGCCCGGCAATGCCGGCTCCTATGGCGATTCAAGCGCGGGGTGCGGCCTCTCGTTCCCGCGGCATGGATTCCCGGCACCCCGGATTCCCACGGCCCCATGCCCGCACTACCTGTCCTCTCGTATGACCCCCTTCGAATCCACCGCCGCCGCCCTGCGCGCCTGTCGAATCTGTCGCGACGCACCTCGGTATGGCGCGCGCCTGCCGCAGGAGCCGAAGCCCATCGTTCAGGGCTCGACCTCGGCGCGTCTCGCCATCGCCAGTCAGGCTCCGGGGAACCGGGCGCACCAGAGCGGTATCCCGTTCATGGACCCGTCCGGCATCCGCCTGAGGTCGTGGCTCGGCTTGTCCGAGCCGGATTTCTACGATGCCGAGCGGCTCGCCATCGTCCCCATGGGCGCGTGTTTTCCAGGGCTCGACGCGAAGGGCGGAGATAAGCCACCCCGCCGCGAATGCGCCGAACGCTGGCGGGACACGCTGTTCGAGGGTCTGCCCGAAATGGAGCTCATCCTCGTCATCGGCCAATACGCACAAGCCTGGCATCTCGGCCGGGTCGAGGGCGGTCTCACCGCCATGGTGCGCAACTGGCGCGCCATTCTCGATGAGCCGCGCCGGCCGCGCGTGCTTCCCTTGCCGCACCCGTCCTGGCGGAACAACGGCTGGCTCCGGACCAATCCGTGGTTCGAGGCCGAATTGCTGCCGGTGCTGAAGGAGGAGGTTTCCCGGGTGATGACGCGTGGGTGACGGGGCCGCCCGCGTTGACATGGAGCGCCGTGGCGGCGATCCGTCACCCGATCCCCCGGAGCCTTCCATGTACCACGCCGCCAACGATCCGCGAGACCGCCTCATCGTCGCCCTCGACCTGCCGAGCGTGGCCGAGGCCGAGGCGCTGGTGGACCGCATCGGCGATGCCGCGACCTTCTACAAGATCGGGTACCGGCTGGCCTATTCCGGCGGCCTTCCCCTGGTGCAGCGGCTTTCGAGAGCGGGCCTGAAGGTCTTCATCGACCTGAAGCTCCACGATATCGGCAATACCGTGGAAGACGGCGTCCGGGCCCTGTCCGACCTCGGCGCGACCTTCCTCACCGTCCATGCCTATCCGCAGACCATGCGCGCCGCCGTTCGGGGTGCCGGCCGGAGCGGGCCGACGATCCTCGCCGTCACCGTCCTCACCTCCTACGATCAGGCCGATGCGGACGAGGCGGGCTACGCCATGCCCATCGCGGATCTGGTGGCTCTGCGTGCGAGTCAGGCGGCCGAGGCCGGGATCGGCGGCATCGTCTGCAGCGCCGTCGAAGCGGCCTCCGTACGGTCCGTCATCGGCCCGTCGCGGCTGATCGTGACGCCCGGCATCCGCCCGGCGGGTGACGATCTCGGCGACCAGAAGCGCGTGCTGACGCCGGCGGCCGCCATGGCGGTGGGAATCAATCACATTGTCGTCGGCCGGCCGATCACCCAGAGCGCCGATCCTCGCGCCGCGGCGCAGGCGATCCTCGCTCAGATGGGCTGCTGATCTCGGCGCGCTAAAGCGGCTCGGCCGATTCCCTGGCCTTGACCGGGGTGGTGTTCCCGACGGGTTCGTGGAGCGCCCGCAACAGGAAGGCGATCATCGCATCGATGGGTGGCGCCGGCGCATTGGGGTACTGGCTCACCAGGACGGGGTGGCAGTAGCGCGTGATCGCCACGTGCAAGCACGCGGCGGTGGTCGCTGGATCCTCGACCTGGAACTCGCCACTGCGGACACCGTCCGTCACCACCCGTTCCAATGCCGCGCCGATCCGGTCGATATGGTGCCGGCACACCCCCCAGCTCTCCGACATGGCGGCTTCCACCATCTCGTGGATGCGGGGATTATCCTTGCAGCGCTCGATACAGTCGCGGTGGAGTTCTCGGATGATCTCGGCGACCCGCTGGTCGGCACTGAGGCCGGGAGCGACGGCAATGCCGGCGATCAACGCCTCGACCTCGCGGGTCACACGCTCGACCACCGCCTCGTTGATCGCCTTCTTCGAGTCGAAGAACCGGTAGACATTGGCCGGACTCATCCCGAGCGTCTTGGCGATATCGGCGACGGTCGTCTTCTGGTAGCCGATCTCGCGAAAGAACCTCTCCGCCGCCGCCAAAATCCTGCATCGGGTCGTAGGTGCGGCGGCTTCCAAGCCCGCCTGCAACGGATCGACGGTGATTGTCATGGAACGACCCTAGGTCTCCTGCTCCCGGCCGTCAAAGACACGGCAATGGGGCTGCCGCCGTCGCATAGGACGGATGAACGCCACGGGAATGAAATCCGCACGCCGATATCGGCATCACAGCCGATCCGAATTTTTGGGCGGACGTACGAGATAGAGCCGGGGTTTCACAAGACAGCGCCGGACGATGGATTGTGCAGCCATCATTTTGGCTATCGAACGCGACGCGACGATCCTGGCCGGGCGACATGTGACTTCAGTCGATATCGGGAGTCGGCAGCGAGCCTATAGCCGGAGCCGGGGAAAAGCTGCCGGCGATTCAGCTGTGCCGACGACGACTCACGAGCCGAACTGTGAACCGAGCTGTTCCAGATACTCCGCGAGATCGACGCCGCCGACGCGTTTGCCGTAATCGAACCGCATGCCCTGCCGGATATCGACACTGCTCTGCTTCGTCGTCAGGGTGAACGGCTTCACGCAGATCCAGGCGCCGTCGCGTCGATGCTCGAAGAAACTGAGGATTTCGTGCTTGGCCATCGTCGCCTCCGGTCGCTTTGCAGCATCAACCGCGAAGCCGCGCCAGAGTTCAGCGATGCCGGACTTATATTCGTGCCTTGCCTAAGCTTGACCACACGATCCGGGACACGTGCACTGCAGCATCGATGCAGCAGTGCACGTGTCGACGAGGTTCAGGCGACGCCCTTCAGGGCGCCGATATTCGTGTGGAAATCCGGCCCGTTGAAGGTTCTCGCTACGTAGCCGGCGCGGATCAGGAAGTCGCCGAACCGTTCACCTGGATTCTTACCCTGAGCGTAGGCGCCGAAGAGCGGATCGAGGATCGTCCTGATCTCCGAGGCGGTCACGTCTTCGGCATAGAGCTTGCCGAGGCGTGAGCCGTCGAAGGCCGCACCGAGATAGAGGTGATAGCGCTCCGGGCCGCGACCGACGAAGCCGATCTCGGCGATGAAGGGACGGGCGCAGCCATTGGGGCAGCCCGTCATGCGGATCGTGATCTCGTCGTCCTGCAGCCCGTGCGAGGCGAGGCTCTCCTCCAGTTCCGTCATCAGGTCCGGCAGGTAGCGCTCGCTTTCCGCCAGAGCCAGGCCGCAGGTGGGTAGGGCGACGCAGGCGATGGAGTTACGGCGCAAGGCGCCCGCTCCCTTCTGCATGCCGTATTCGTCCACCAGCGCCTCGATCTCCGCACGCTTCTCGGCCGGCACGTTAGCGATGATGACGTTCTGATTGCCGGTGAGCCGGAAATCGCCCTCGTGGATCTCCGCGATCCGGCGAAGGCCGGTCAGGAGCTTCGGGCCGTCGCCCTCCACATCCTTGATGCGGCCGGACGGGACATAGAGGGTCAAGTGATGGCGGCCATTGTCGCCCTCGGTCCAGCCATAGCGGTCGCCGTTCCCGGTGAAGGCGAAGGGTTTGGGATCGGCCAGTTTCACACCGACGCGCTTCTCCACCTCGGCGCGGAAGGCGGCGAGGCCGTACCGCTCGATCGTATACTTGAGCCGGGCGTTCTTGCGGTTCTTGCGGTTGCCCCAGTCGCGCTGGACGGTCATCACCGCCTCGGCCACCCGCACCGCCTCGTCGGGCTTGCAGAACAGCATCACGTCGGCCGTGCGCGGGAAAGTATCGGGCTCGCCATGGGTCATGCCCATGCCGCCACCGACAGTGACGTTCCAGCCCGTCACCTTGTTCTTCTTGTCGAGGATGGCGATGAACCCGAGATCGTGCGCGAAGACGTCGACCTCGTTCGAGGGCGGTACGGCGATCACGATCTTGAACTTACGCGGCAGGTAGGTCCTGCCGTAGACGGGCTCGGATTCCGGTTCGCCGCCGATCACCTTCTCGCCATCGAGCCAGATCTCGCGCCAGGCATTGGTCTTTGGCAGGAGGCTGTCGGAGATCTCCTTGCCGAGTTCGTAGGCGGCCTTGTGAGCGCCGGACTGGGCCGGATTCGTGGAGGCCATCACGTTGCGGTTGACGTCGCCGCAGGCGGCGATGGTATCGAGCAAGGCGCCGTCGATGGCGGCCATCGTGCGCTTGAGGTTCGACTTGATGACGCCGTGATACTGGAAGGTCTGGCGCGTGGTCGCCCGCAGGGTGCCGTTGGCGTAGGTGGTGGCGATGTTGTCGAGGACGAGCCACTGCTTCGGTGTCACCACCCCGCCGGCGATGCGCAGGCGGATCATGAAGCTGTAGGCCTTGTCGAGCTTCTTCTTGGTCCGCTCGGGTCGCAGGTCGCGGTCATCCTGCTGGTACATCCCGTGGAACTTCACGAGCTGGCCGTCATCCTCGGAGATCGCCCCGGTGGCGTGCTTGAGCAGACCGTCGGCCAGGGTTCCGCGCAGGAAACCGCTCGCGATCTTGATGTGCTCGTTATGCGCGAGGCCCGCCTCGCGCGCCGCTTCGGCCTCGTCGATGGGACGCGTGGTCGGCGGGGTCTCGTAGGTGCGGGGAGGGGTCAGGTCGTCCATTGTGATGTTCCGGTTCGTTCGCGTGTTCTCGGTGTCGTCGGTGCACGTCCCTCTCCCCTCTGCGGGAGAGGGTGGCCCGCAAAGCGGGTCGAGAAGAGGGGAGCGCCCCATCCGGAGAGGTCGTCTCCTCCCCCGCGGAGGGGGAGGGTCGTGTTCGCGTCCTAGTAAACGTCCTGCTGGTAGCGATGCGCACGCTCCAGGGCCGCGACGGCGGCCTCGGCATCGGCCTCGCTCAGCGATTTGACCTCGGCATAGGCATGGACGACCGCGTTACGGACATCCTTGGCCATCCTGTTGGCGTCGCCGCAGACGTAGAAGCTGGCGCCGCCGTCGAGCCATTCCACCAACTCCCTGGCGTGGTGGCGGATACGGTCCTGCACGTAGATCTTCTCGGGCTGGTCGCGGGAGAAGGCCACGTCGATCTTCGTGAGCGAGCCGTCCTCCAGGGCCTCCTGCCATTCGAGCTGGTAGAGGAAGTCGTGGGTGAACTTGCGGTCACCGAAGAACAGCCACGAGCGGCCGGTGGCCTCGATCGCGCGGCGTTCCTGCACGAAGGCGCGGAACGGGGCGACGCCGGTGCCGGGGCCGACCATGATGATGTCGGTGGCCGGGTCCTGCGGCAGGCGGAAATGCCGGTTCGGCTTCAGCTTCACCCGCAGCTTGCTGCCGTTCCTGATCCGGTCGGCGACCTGCACCGAGGTGACGCCCGAGCGTGACCGCCCATGCGTCTCGTAGCGCACGGCGGCGATGACGAGATGAACCTCGTCCCCGACTTCCCTACGCGAGGAGGCGATGGAATAGGCGCGCGGGGGCAGGGGCCGGGTGATGGTGTTGAGGTGCTCCGCCGAAAGGGTGGCCGGAAAGGTCTCGATCAGATCGATGAGGTGGCGCCCCTCGATCCAGGCGCGCACCTCGCCGCTGTCGATGAGCTTCTGCGCCTCGGCATGGCTCGTCGCCTTGGCGAACCGCTCCACGGTGGTGGCCGAGAGCGTGGTGATGTCGCGCTCGGACAGCAAGGCCTTGCGCAGGGCCTCTTCGCCGGAGAGGTTCGTCGCCCTGAGGATGTCCTCGACGAGGGCCGGATCGTTCTCGGGGTAGATCTCGAGCGAATCGCCGGGCTCGTAGGCCGGAGCGCCGTCCTCGAATTCGAGGGCCAGATGGATCGTTTCCTTGTCGGAGAGCGACGAGTTGAGGTTGATATGATCCACCACCTCCACCACCACCGGCTCGCGGCTCGGCTCGGCATCGTCGTCCTCGGCGGCGGCGCGCCCGGCGAAATCCACCGCGACGACGTTATCGGCGCTCGGCGCGGGCGCCAGCGCCTTCAGGGTGTTCTTGATCCAGTCGGCGGCGGGCTTGTCGAAATCGAGATCGAGATCGGCCCGCTCGGCCCCGCGCTTGCCGCCCAGCGCCTCGAATCGCTCGTCGAGCGCCTTGCCGATGGCGCAGAACTCCACATAGGAGGTATCCCCCAGCGCCAGAACGCCGAAGGTCACGCCGTCGAGGCGGGGGGCCCCGTCGCCCATCAACTCGTTGTAGGCGCGGGTGGCGCGGGCCGGAGGTTCACCCTCGCCCCAGGTCGCCGCGATGGCGATGAGGTTCTTTGAGACCGTCAGCGTGGCGACGTCGAGGTCGGCGAAATCCACCACCTTCGGCTTGAAGCCGCTCTTCTTGGCGAGCTTGGCGACGGAACCCGCCAGGGCTTCGCAATTGCCGGATTCGCTGGCGTAGATGATCGTCAGCGGCTCGGCGGCCTTGGGCGGGGCGGCGGGGAGGGCGGCAGGCTGGCCCCCGGCCGCGTCGAGACCGGCGAGGAAGCCCGCGAGCCAGGCGCGCTGAATCGGTGTCGCCGCCCCGAGGACGGCGTCGAGGCTCGCGCGTTCGCTGTCGTCGAACGGGGCGGTGCGGGGGAGGATCGCTTGTCGTGCCATCGTTAAGCCATGTCGCGCTGCGGGGCCGCCTGTCAACGGGATGTCCGTTTTACAGAACGGCGTCGTGAGAGAAGGAGCTGCCTATGATCGCAGCGCAGAACAGAATTTTATTCTCCAGCCACCACGGAGAGCGTCGGTACGAAACGCCCGTTCGTCGGCGCTGACGGAAGCGGAAGTGCCGTCGTCGACTTCACTTTTTCCATGGCGAATCGTGACGTCACGTTCTTCAGGGGCAACGTCGCGATGAGTTGCTTATAAAAGGTGTCGTAAGCCTGCATATCGGCGACAACGACCCGCAGCATGTAATCCACATCGCCCGCCATGCGGTAGAATTCCAGCACTTCCGGCATGGCCGAGACGGTGGCGGCGAAGCGTTCGAGCCAGTCACGCGAATGATCCGACGTCTCGATCGAGACGAAGACGGTGAGGCCGAGACCCAACTTGACCGGATCGAGGACAGCGACCCGCCGGTCGATCACACCATCCGCTTCGAGGCGCTGGATCCGCTTCCAGCAGGGCGTCTGCGACAGGCCGACCTTCTCGCCGATCGTAGCGATCGACAGGGTGGCGTCGTTCTGGAGCAGCGCCAGGATCTTGAGATCGATCGAGTCCACATTGACCTCGCTTTGCGGTTCCGGTCAGCGGCGCTGTGGTGCGCTAGGGCACGGCGTTGACCAGCAAATTAAGAAGAATATTCCTCGACGAGCAACCCATCGGGCGTCCTCGCCGCGGCAAACCATATTTACCGCAGCGGGGGAATGCCGCGGCGCGATACCCGCCATGCCTTGACAGCGTTCGTTATAGCGAACATTTCAGGTGCCAGACAAGCGGGCATATGACAAGGCAGGCGTACGGAACACGCACATGAGTACTTCCCTGGAACGAACGGCGCGGGACCTCGCGTCCGCCATGGCCGGCCTCGATCTCAAGGGGCGCATTCGTGCGATCGAGGCCGCGATCCCCGGCAGGCTGGTCTTCACCACCAGCCTCGGCATCGAGGATCAGGCTCTCACCCATGCCCTCGCCATGGCCAAGGGGCGGACGGAGATCGTCACCCTCGATACGGGCCGGCTCTTTCCCGAGACCTACGACGTCTGGGCGGAGACCGAGTCGGCCTACGGCATCCGCATCCAGGCCTATGCGCCCGAGCGGGTCTCGGAAGAGGCGTTCGTGCGGGAAGAAGGCATCAACGGCTTTCGCCATTCGGTCGCGGCCCGGCAAGCCTGCTGCGGCTTCCGCAAGGTCGAGCCGCTGAGCCGCGCCCTCGACGGCGCCGCCGGTTGGCTGACGGGTCTGCGGGCGGGTCAATCCGCGAACCGTTCGGACACGCCCCTCGCGGAGGCCGACGACGCGCGCGGGCTCATCAAGATCAATCCGCTTGCGGATTGGACCCGCGCCGATGTCGACCGCTTCGTCATCGACAATTACATTCCCTACAACGTCCTTCACGACCGCGGCTTTCCCTCGATCGGCTGCGCCCCTTGCACCCGCGCCGTGAAGATCGGTGAATCCGAGCGCGCCGGCCGCTGGTGGTGGGAGCAGGAATCCAAGAAGGAATGCGGCCTTCACGTGCACCAGCCCGAGGCGAACGTTCAGCCGGGCCAGGAAGCCGCCGCATTCGAACCGACACCCCGTAACAGCAATCTGGAGATTGCCCGATGAGCGCCGCCACCGCCCTGGCCGCCACGCTGCCCGAGCGCCTGACTCACCTGCAGCGTCTCGAAGCCGAGAGCATCCACATCATGCGGGAGACGGTCGCCGACACCGAGAACCCCGTGATGCTCTATTCGATCGGCAAAGATTCGTCGGTGCTCCTGCATCTGGCGCTGAAGGCCTTCGCGCCGGGCCGTCTGCCGTTCCCCCTGATGCACATCGATACGACGTGGAAGTTCAAGGAGATGATCGCGTTTCGCGATCAGCGCGCCAAGGAACTCGGCCTCGACCTGATCGTCCACACGAATCAGGAGGGCCTGGCCCGTGGCATCGGCCCGATCAGCCACGGTTCGGAAGTCCATACCGACGTGATGAAGACGCAGGCGCTGCGTCAGGCGCTGGACAAGCACAAGTTCGACGCGGCCTTCGGCGGCGCGCGGCGCGACGAGGAGGCGTCCCGCGCCAAGGAGCGTATCTTCTCCCTGCGCACGGCCCAGCACCGCTGGGACCCGAAACGCCAGCGCGCCGAGCCCTGGCACCTCTACAACCTCAAGAAGAAGCGCGGCGAATCTCTGCGCGTCTTCCCGATCTCGAATTGGACCGAGCTCGATGTCTGGCTCTACATCGAGCAGGAGCAGATACCGATCGTGCCGCTCTACTTCGCCAAGCCCCGGCCCGTGGTGGAGCGCGACGGCCAGTTGATCCTGGTCGACGACGACCGCCTGCCGCTGAACCCCGGCGAGACCCCGCAGAACCTGTCCGTGCGTTTCCGGACGCTGGGCGACTATCCGCTCACCGGCGCGGTCGAGAGCGATGCCGCGACCCTGCCCGAGATCATCGGCGAGACCCTGGCCGCCCGGACCTCCGAGCGTCAGGGCCGCGTGATCGACAAGGACGGGTCGGGCGCCATGGAGCGCAAGAAGCAGGAGGGGTATTTCTAAGATGACGATCCATCAGTCACCCGAAGCCTTCGGCTACGACAGCTTCCTCGCCGCTCACCAGAGCAAGGAAGTGCTGCGCTTCATTACCTGCGGCTCCGTCGACGACGGCAAGTCGACCCTGATCGGCCGCCTCCTGCACGACACCAAGCAGATCTTCGACGATCAGGTGACGGCGCTGCAGCGCGATTCGCGCAAGCACGGCACCCAGGGCGCCGAGATCGATCTCGCCCTTCTCGTGGACGGTCTTCAGGCCGAGCGAGAGCAGGGCATCACCATCGATGTCGCTTACCGCTTCTTCTCCACCGACAAGCGCTCGTTCATCGTCGCCGACACGCCCGGCCACGAGCAGTACACCCGCAACATGGCGACCGGTGCCTCCACGGCCGATGTCGCCGTGATCCTGGTGGACGCTCGGCAGGGGCTGACCCGCCAGACCCGGCGTCACGCCCTGCTGGTCTCGCTGCTCGGGATCAAGCGCGTCGTCCTCGCCGTGAACAAGATGGATCTGGTAGGCTGGTCGCAGGCCAAATTCGAGGAGATCACGGCGGCGTTCGACGCGTTCGCCGCGCCCCTGGGCTTCACCGAAATCCGGCCCATCCCGCTTTCCGCCAAGAACGGCGACAACGTCGTCCTGCCCGGTGCCGCCGTGCCCTGGTACACGGGAACGCCGCTTCTCCAGTACCTCGAAGAAGTGCCGGTGCGGGTCGAGGAGCAGGCCGCTCCGTTCCGTCTTCCGGTCCAGTGGGTGAACCGTCCGAACTCCGATTTCCGCGGGTTCTCCGGTCTCATCGCCAGCGGCCGCATCGCCCCCGGCGACGCGATCATCGTCGAGCCTTCGGGCCGGACCTCCACCATCGCACGGATCTTCACCGCCGATGGCGACCTCCCGCATGCCGTGGAGGGCCAGTCCGTCACCCTCGTACTCGCCGACGAGATCGACGCCTCGCGCGGTTCGGTGATCGTCACGGCCGATGCGCCGATGCGGGTGAGCGACCGTTTCGACGCCCGTCTCTTCTGGGCGGCCGAGACCGAACTCCTGCCCGGCGCCACGCTGCTGGCCAAGATCGGCACCGTAACGGTAAACGCCACTGTCACGACCATCCATACGCGGGTCGATCCCGAGAGCGGCAATCCCGTTCCGGCCGCCCGCCTCGTGGCCAACGACATCGCGGACGTGACCCTGAGCCTGGACCGCGCCGTGGCCATCGATGCCTACACGGCGAACCGCGACACCGGCGGGTTCATCCTCATCGACCGCGAGACCACCGATACGGCGGCCCTCGGGCTGATCCATGCGGACAAGGCCACGGCGGCGGAGAAGGACGAGCCGGAGGCGACCCGCGCTGCGAAATCCGGCGGAGGGTTCCTGTCCAAGCTGCGCTGGGTGTTCGGCGGCATCTGAACGGACGCACCACCGATTGAAACGAACCGCCATCCGGCCTGCCAAGAGCGGGGCGGGTGGCGGCTTTGTTTTCAAAGGCACCTTTCTCCTCGCACGACGGATGGTCCGACGATCGACGGGCGCGAAACGTATGGGTGACACCGTTCCTCCCACCCATCACCTTATCCTGAGGCGCCGAAGCGGAGCGGAGGCCTCGAAGGAGGGCTCCAGTTGGCGCCGTGGATGCTGGAGCTCTCCTTCGAGGCTGCTTCGCAGCACTTCAGGCTGAGGTGGTGAATGGGGGATGGCGACCGTTTCGACCCGAAGGGCGAGACCGAGCCGTTTCCGACACAGTGCCGCCTGCACCTCAGCCTTGCCGGCTCACACCTCCGGGACTAGGGTCCGCGCGCTTTTCAAAAGGGCGCCCGTCGGTGCCCGTCAGACCCTATCGGAGCACGCCATCATGGGCTTTCTCGCCGACGCCCTGTCCAAGGTGAAGCCGTCCGCGACCATCGCGATGACGCAGAAGGCCCGCGAGCTGAAGGCCAGTGGGATGGACGTGATCAGCCTGTCGGTGGGCGAGCCCGATTTCGATACGCCGGACCACATCAAGGAAGCGGCCATCGACGCGATCCGTCGCGGCGAGACCAAGTACACGCCGGTCTCCGGCATCGTGCCCCTGCGCGAGGCGATCGTGCGGAAGTTCAAGCGCGAGAACGGGCTCGACTACAAGGCGTCGCAGACCATCGTCGGCACCGGCGGCAAGCACGTCATCTACAATGCCCTCCTCGCCACCCTGAACCCCGGCGACGAAGTGGTGATCCCGCGCCCCTACTGGGTCTCGTATCCGGAGATGGTGGTGCTGTGCGGCGGCACGCCGGTCTTCGCCGAAACGGATATGGAGCATGATTTCAAGCTCCAGCCGGAAGAGCTGGATCGGGTCATCACGCCGAAGACCAAGTGGATCATTCTCAACTCGCCGTCGAACCCCTCCGGCGCAGCCTATGCCCGCGACGAGATGAAGAAGATCACCGACGTGCTGATGCGGCACCCGCATGTCTGGGTGCTCACCGACGACATGTACGAGCACCTCTGCTACGGCAATTTCGAGTTCGTGACGCCGGCCCAGGTGGAACCCGGCCTCTACGACCGCACGCTGACCATGAACGGCGTCTCGAAAGCCTATGCGATGACCGGCTGGCGCATCGGCTACGCCGCCGGTCCCGAGCACCTCATCAAGGCGATGGATTTCGTCCAGGGCCAGCAGACCTCCGGCGCCTCCTCGATCTCGCAATGGGCGGCGGTGGCGGCCCTCGATGGCACGCAGGAGCATCTGGCCCGTTTCCGCGCCGCCTTCCACGAGCGCCGCGACCTCGTGGTCTCCATGCTGAACCAGACCAAGGGCCTCAAATGCCCGACGCCGGAAGGCGCCTTCTACGTCTACCCGTCCTGCGCGGAGACGATCGGGCGCAGGACGCCGTCGGGCAAGGTCATCCAGTCCGATGAGGATTTCGTGCTGGAGCTGCTCCAGGCCGAGGGCGTCGCCGCCGTTCACGGCTCGGCCTTCGGGCTCGGACCGAACCTGCGCATCTCCTACGCCACGTCGAACACGGCTCTGGAAGAGGCCTGCACCCGCATCCAACGCTTCTGCGGCTCGCTGAGCTGAGCCACCGAGGGACCATCGCGACTTGACGACTCGCGTCTGACGCGAGTCAGATGCGGGTCGGGTGGTTCTGTCCGGGAGGAGACGTTCATGGCGACGATTGCCGTCATCGCACCCGGCGCCATGGGCAGTGCGATCGCAGCCCGCCTGCACGGGAACGGTGCCCGCATCCTCACCGTTCTGGCCGGGCGCAGCGCCGCCACCATCGCGCGGGCCCGGGAGTCCGGCATGGAAGGCGTGGACGAGGCGGCCCTCGCCGAGGCCGACCTCATCCTCTCCATCGTCCCACCCGCGGAAGCGAAGAGCCTGGCCCTCCGCCTGGCTCCAACGCTCGCCGCGGCAGGGCGCAAGCCGGTCTACGTCGATTGCAACGCCCTCAACGTCCTGACGAAGAGTGGCGTGGCCGCCGTGATCGGACAGGTCGGCGCGCCCTTCATCGATGCCGCCATCATCGGAGCGCCACCCAAGCCCGGCGACAAAGGGCCACGGTTCTACGTCTCCGGGGACGATCTCGCGGCGTCCGTAGCGTTGCGCGAACTGGGGCTGGACGTCCGCCCCGTGGAGGGCGGCGTCGGTGCTGCGTCGGCGCTCAAGATGTCCTATGCTGGCATCAACAAGGGGCTGACCGCGCTTGCCGCCGTGATGATTCTCGCGGCAGGCCGTGCCGGTGCGGCGGAAGCCCTGTATGCCGAACTCGCCGAAAGCGAGCCGGAACTGCTTGCTCGCTTCTCCCGCGTCCTGCCCGACATGGTGCCGAAGGCCTATCGCTGGGTCGCCGAGATGGACGAGATTGCGAGTTTTCTCGGAAATGACGATGGCGGCCGACGGATGTTCGATGGCGCGGGGCGCGTCTACGAACGGCTCGCTGCCGAGGAGGGCGACGGCAACGAGATCGGGCGGCTGAGGGCCTTCGCCGCTGCGGCGGACAGGCCCTGAGGCTGCCGGCTCGGTTGCCGGCTCAAGTCAGGATGGCTACATCGACCATCCCCGCAGCCGATGCGTCCGATGGTTTCGCGAACCCTCTCGGACTGGCGTGGTTGCAGGGCTTGTCGTGACGGGGCGGTGCGGACCAGTTCTCTGCGCCGACCCTGTGAGGCCTCGTGGGCCGGGTCGCGGCAAGTGTGTCACGGGCGCGGGGAACAGGAACCGTCGCCGTGGCTGATGGCCCACGCTCATCGTGCCAACGGACGGGCCGCGCCATTTCAGGACACGCTCCAGGCCGGCCAGGGGCCAAATGGTTTACCGACTTCTCGCACAAGTGGGATGGGCCGGGGAACCGGTCGCGTTCCTCCGCGTAGTCTCGGGCTTTCCAGCATGCGACGCCTTCTCACCAGTGGCATCAAGGCGATCGTCGCCATTGCCGCGCTTTCCACCGCCGCCCATTGGGCCATGCGCGTGCAGCGCGCGCCCACCGCCATGCCGGCACCCGTCGCAGCGGCGAAGGATCCGGTCTCAACCGGTTCGATCCCCATGCGCAGCACGGAATCCCCAGCGAGCGAACGACTTGCGGACGTGACACGCGGTCTCGACCAGAAACACCTCGGTGAATTGTTTTCCGGCGCCGCCGGGGACAAGCCAAAGGTCGAGAAGGCGGCAGCCAGGCACTGAGGGCGGACGCGACTACCGTCACGCCATGGTCAAGAGGGCGTGGTTCGGTGCGGTCGATCCATCGCAACAGGCTGCCGCATGATTGACCGTCCCGCTCTCACCCGCCGCGAAACCCTGGCAGGGGCCGCCGTCCTCGCCCTCGCGCCTTCGGCGGCGCGGTCGTCGGAGCGCGCGACGGGTTCCGTCTATGAAGTCGTTCCGGGGGGACGGGCAGGCATCGCGGACATCGCCGTCTCGAACGGTCGCGACGTGGTCCGCACCGACGGCCAGGGCCGCTACGCGCTCGATGTCTCGGACGGCGACATCGTCTTCGTGGTGAAGCCCGCCGGCTTCGCGCTGCCGTGCGACGAGAACAACATTCCACGCTTCAGCTACATCCACCAGCCGCAGGGTACGCCGCCCAATCTACGCCTGCGCTATCGCGGCATCGACCCGACCGGACCGCTTCCCCCCTCCATCGATTTCACCTTGACGCGCGAACCGGAGCCGGACGCGTTCGACGTGATCCTGTTCACCGATCCGCAGCCGGAAAGTCCGGTGGAACTCGGCCATGTCCGGGATACGGCGGTGACGCGGGTCCTCGGCACGAAGGCCGCCTTCGGCATGACCACGGGCGACATCCTGTTCGACGATCTGTCGTTCTACGGCCGCTCGAACCGCATCATCGGGCGCATCGGAATCCCCTGGTTCCATATCGGCGGCAACCACGACCTCAACTTCGAGGCGCCCGACGCCCGCTACAGCCGCGAGACCTACAAGCGGGTCTACGGCGCGCCCTATTATGCTTTCCACCACGGCAAGGCGCTGTTCCTGATGCTCGACACCGTGCATTATCTGGGCGCCGCATCGGGCAATGGCGACGGAGTAGGCCGCTACGAGGGACGCATCGGCGAGCGGCAGCTCACTTTCATCGCCAATATGCTGTCGATGACGCCGAAGGAGACCCTCGTCGTCATCGCGATGCATATCCCGCTGTTCACCGATCTCAACCAGGCCGATCCGCGCCAGAACGTGATGGACCGGGAGCGTCTGCTCGACCTCCTCGGCGACCGACCCGTGCTCAGCCTCGCCGGCCATACCCACACGACGGAGCACCATTACCCCCGCGCAGACGCAACCGGGAGCCACCATCACCACGTCCTCACCGCCGTCTCCGGATCGTGGTGGAGCGGCCCCTCCGCTCGCACCGGCATTCCCTCGGCCGACAGCCGCGACGGGACGCCCAACGGTTTCCACGTCCTGTCCATCGACGGCGCCGCCTACACCACCCGGTACCGCCCGGCTCAGGGCGAGCCGGAAGAGAGGATGAGAATCGTGCTGGAGAGCCAGTATCGCGGAGGGGCCGGTGAGGTCCTGCGCGATTACCGGCCGATGCAGACCCTGCGCTCGCCAGTACCGCGCGAGAGCGTCGGGGCGACCAATCTGGTGGTGAACGTCTTCGACGGCGGTCCGCGCACCAGCGTCCGGTACCGCATCGACGACGGTCCCACCCTCGAGATGGTACGCACGCGGCGGCCCGACCCGTTCGTCGCCGAGGTCTTCCTCCGCTATCCGGAGGCGAAGAAGCCGTGGGTGAAGGCCGAGCCGTCGAGCCACATCTGGGTCGCGCGCCTCGGCGGCGACATTCCGGCCGGTAGCCATCGCATTACCGTCGAGGTCCGGGACGAGTACGGGCGCCCGTACTCGTCCGCCATGGTCCTCGAAGTCACAGGGGAGGACGGCCCTTCGCGGGGCTGAGATCGCCGCTCGCCCGGAATGAGCGGCTGCCGGGGGCGCGGTGTCAGGCGGCCAGGCGGCGAGCGCCGTGGTTGCCCTCCTCGATCTCCTCGATGATCTTGGCGCAGAATGCGTCGAGATCGCCGGGATTACGGCTCGTGACGATGCCCTTGTCGGTCACCACGGCCTCGTCCCGCCATTGGCCGCCGGCATTGATGACATCCGTCCTGATCGACGAGAACGACGTCAGGTTCAGCCCCTTCACGACCCCCACCTCGATCAGCAGCCACGGCGCGTGGCAGATGGCGGCCACTACTTTTCCGGAGACGAGGAACGTCTTGATCACGTCGAGGGCCTTCGGCTCGAGGCGGAGCTTGTCCGGGTTGATCTGCCCACCCGGCAGCACGAGGGCGTCGTAATCCGCCGGGTCGATGTCTTCCAGATCCTTGTCCACCGCGACGTTCTTGCCCCAATCCGTCTTGTCCCAGGCACGAATGGATTCGCGCGATTCGCGCGATTTCGGCGAGGCGACGACGACGCTCGCCCCGGCGCTCTTGAGCGTCTGAAGCGGAACCGTCAGCTCCGTTTCCTCGAAACCGTCGGTGGCGAGAATGAGAACTTTCGATTGCTTGATGTCGGACATGATTGATCTCCGCACGTGTCTCGAATGATGGCGGAAGAACTGGTAGCCGATAGGGCGGGTTCCTGGCTCCGGGGAGATGCAATGCAGCCTCGGTGGCAGCGCAACGCTCGAATCCGCATCGGGCTGGAACTGGCGACTGCCGGGGCGGGTTTCTCCGTCACACCGACCGATCCACCTCAAAGCGAAGGAGACGCTGCATGGCCAATCCAGGCCTACCGATCCCCGAGCCGCTCCCGGGGGGAATTCCCGGCGACCTGCCGCCCCCGCCGCTGCCGCCCGACGAAGGCCCGGATATCGGGCCGACCGGTCCGCGGACCCCCTATCCCGTCGACGATCCCGGCATCGACGAGCCGGCAGGGCCGGGCTCCGAGCCCGATTATCTGCCCGGTGGGCCGACGGACCCCGGCGTGCGGATGTGATCCCCGGTCAATGATCACCATGCGATGCGCGCACATCGCGAGGGGCGTTGAGGATTTCGGAGAGGCTCGTCGCTACGTGACGGGCCTCTTCGTCCGTCAGGCGCAGCTGGAACGGCGGCAGCGGCCCCGCCTGGAGGGCCACGACGGCCTGCCCCTTCTCGTCGGTTCCCACCTCGATGGCGGAGGAGGTGACTTCGAGCATGGCGATGTCCTCGTCGGCGAGGTCGTCCGGCGGGTCGACCTCGTCGGGTTCGTCGATCGCGGTCAGCAGATGCCCCACCGCGCGCACGAGGGCACGGGCCGCGCGGGCATCCATGACCACGGCCGTGGCCTGATCGTCCTTCTGGAACGAGAGCTGGATGTTCGCGCCTTCGAGGGAAACCGAGATGCCCGCCATGAACCGCCTGATTGCGTCGCCCAACTGCCTGGAACCGAACTCATATATGCACGTCGCGGACCGAAAAACACGGGGTTCGCCACAGGGCTCGCATTGTGCGGCATGAAAGGGCGGTGCGTCGATCCGACAGGCAAGATCCAGCCGGATGCCTTGTTGCCGCCGCACAATGCGCCTACATGGATCTCAGCGGGCGTCAGTGAGCCGAACACAACGTGCATCGCACGTCTCACGACCTGCTGATCCCGTCAAATGTAAAAGAGGACCGGCGCCGGGTGTCTCGAGCAGATACGCGTGTTTGGTCAACGAACGATACGAGGTTCTATTCGTGAATACCGGCACTGTTAAGTGGTTCAACGAAACCAAAGGCTACGGCTTCATTCAGCCCGATGACGGCGGCAAGGACGTGTTCGTTCACATCTCCGCCGTCGAGCGCGCGGGAATGCGCAACCTCATTGAAGGTCAGAAGGTCTCCTACGAGATCCAGACCGACAAGCGCAGCGGCAAGGATTCGGCTGGTAACCTCCAGGCGGCCTGACGCACCCGGCGCCAGCCCTCGGGGCTGGCGTCACCACCGGCCTCATCGAGCGCCGGTTTCGCTGTCATCCCGACGCGCTCTTCTGGGGAGACGAGTCCGTTTCAGGGATGACCCAACCTGAACCCCAAAATCCTTTGACTTACGGAACGAGAGGCAAAGCTCGTCGTTTCGCACACCAAGAAAATCTGAAAGATCACAAGAAAACATGTTGTTCGAATATACCCGGCGCCGCGGCGTCCGTTCGCCCATCACCGATGCGGCGACCTTCAAGGTAGGAAAGCTGAAGCAGACGACGTCGCGTGAAGCGCAGGACATCGATCTCAGCCACCTCATCGACACCTCTTACAATTACCACTCGCCCCGTGAATTGCGCTGGCATCTGGCCGAGCGGCTGGGTGTCGCTCCCGACGTGGTCGCGGTTCGCGAACACGCCTGATCGGGGCATTTCCGCGCTGGGGACATCCTCCTCGCGCTCGATGACGTTTCACGCCGAGTTCCTCATAGGGCTCGGCGTTCGCGTGTCCGAAGTCCGTCTCCCCAAGGCCCGATGCGGCTCGTGGAAAGACGCCACGAGGCCACGTTATCCCCGCGTCAGGGCCGCGACGACATCGTCGCGCAGGCCGTCCGACATCGCGATCAGGGCGCCGTGGACGGGATCGGGCCGATTGTAGGTCGTGCGTGTTCCCTCCAGGTCGCTCACCGATCCGCCGGCCTCGCGAAGGAGCAAATCCGCCCCGGCGAGATCCCAGTCGCGCGCATCGGACGAGACTAGGCCGACATCGATCGATCCCTCGGCGACCCGCGCCACCCGCAGGGCGAGGGACGGCACCCGAGGGACGATCTGGACAGCGACGGCCTCACCGTTCGTCGAGCCGCCACGTGCGAGCTTGTCGATCATCGGCTTCGGTCCGGTCACCTTCGCCCCCCTGAGACCCGTCTGGGTCGAAACGGACAGCGGCACGCCGTTGCAGGTCGCCCCGCATCCCGCCACGGCCTCGTAGAACCGGTCGGTCACCGGCGCGTGGACGAAGCCGAGGATCGGTTGTCCGCCCGCCAGCAGCGCCACCGAGATCGACCAGTCCGGATGACCGGTGAGGAAGGCTCGCGTCCCGTCGATGGGATCGACGATCCAGACGAGGTCCGAGCCGAGCCGGATGGCATCGTCGCTGGTCTCTTCCGACAGCCAAGCCGCCTCGGACAGCAGCGCGCTGAGTCGGATCTTCAGGAACGTATCCACGGCGACGTCGGCTTCCGTCACGGGCGACCCGCCGGCTTTCGACCATGTCCGCGCGGTCGTCTGCGCCCCCGACCTGAAGAAGGGCATGGCCAGGGACGCCGCCTCACGGATCGCCTCCCTCAGGGCGGGAAGCAGCGCCTGGGCGGCTTTGGGCGACATCGTGTCGGACATGCGTCTCCGGATCGTCGGGGTTCTATCGGTGGCGGTGGCGAATCCGTCTTCCACGCGCAGGGCGGTGCAAGGGATCCATTTCTTTGTAGGGTGCGCCTGCGACGCCCACAAGGATCGCGCGCGGGCGATGCCCCCGGATCCTGCCGAATGCGGCAAGGAAGTGTTGAGCATTCCGAACGCTTCCCGCCCATCCACCATCGCTTAACTCTGGCTATTAAGCTGGTCTGAGGAGGTTAGACGTGATTCTGCTTGTCATAAGAGACGGCCCCCAAGAGGCCGACCACACCAACAGGGCGTCGATCCGATGAACACTTTCTCAAACATGAATCAGACCGAGACAAATGTCTGCACCGCTGCGGATGTCTGCCTCCAGGACGGCGTCACGCTGCCCACCACGACGTTTTCCCGCTCGTCGCTTCCGATCACCGGCCGCATCGGCGGCGGCACCGAGGCCGTCGGCGTCGCCCTCGCTTTCGCCTCCGAGGATAGCGATGCCTGCGACGAAGACCGTTTCGCGCTTCTTCTGGTGGACGGCGCCGGCACCACGCTCGGCCGCCTCGGCCCTTACGGTGACGAGGACGTCGTGGCGGTCTGGCGCGATTGCTCGGCCCGCACGGGCCTGCCGCGGATGATCGTGCGGGAAGACGGTACCCTCGCCATCGTGTCGCGGCAGCTCGGCCGGGTCGCCCTCGGCACCACTCGCGCCCGCCGCCGCCACGGCCTGCTCAACGGTCGTCGCCCGCGCTTCCTCGTCCGCCGCAAGACCGGCGTGCTGCCGGTGCGTCCGCTGATCTATCGCGGCGAGAACGAGATCATCGGCGGCGCCCTGTCCTGAGGCCGGATCGGGCTCAGGACAGGGCCTGCCAGACGGCATCGGCCGCCAGTCCGGCAAAAAGGATCAGCCCGGCATCGCGGTTGGAGCGGAAGAGGCTGAGCGCCCCGCGCCCGTCGCCGGGTTTCAGACGGACGACCTGCCATCCGAGATGGAGGGCGAAGAGGGTGACGCCGAGGGCGCCGGCGGGACCGGCCCCCGCCAGGGTCGATGCGGCGGCGATGGCCGCGACCGAAACCGCGTAGCAAAGGCCGATGGCCGGCCGTAAACCGCGTCCGAACAGGCGGGCCGAGGAGCGGATGCCGGCGATCTCGTCGTCCTCGATATCCTGCACCGCGTAGATCGTGTCGTAGCCGACGACCCACGCCACCGTGCCGGCATAGAGCAGCAGAGCCGGAGCGCCGAGATCGCCGAAGGCGGCGACCCACCCCATCAGCGCGCCCCACGAAAAGGCGAGGCCCAGCACCGCCTGGGGCATCGACATCACCCGTTTCATGAACGGATAGATCGCCACCGGCAGGAGCGACGCCATGCCGACGAGGATGGCGGTACGGTTGAACTGCAACAGCACCGCCAGCCCCACCAGCGCCTGCAGCACCAGGAAGATCGCGGCGGAGCGAGTCCGCACCTGCCCGGAGGGGAGGGGGCGCGAGCGCGTGCGTTCCACTTGAGCGTCGAGGTCGCGGTCGGCGATGTCGTTGTAGGTCGAACCCGCCCCCCTCATGGCGATGGCGCCGATGAGGAACAGGACGAGATGGGCCGGGTCCGGAAACGGCTTATGACCGGCGAGCGCCGCGAGCGCGGCCGACCACCAGCACGGCAGCAGCAGCAGCCACCATCCGATCGGACGGTCGATCCGCGCCAGCCTGAGATAGGGGCGCAGGCCGCGCGGGGCGAGGCGATCGACCCAGTGCCCGGCGACCGCATCCGCGACCCTGCCATCCGCACCGGGCCGGGAGGTCACGCCCGCCATGCGGAAACGAGGCCGTGACGCGGCGAGTCAGCCAAGGCTCAGAGCGCGCCCTGCGGCATCTTCAGGCTGCCGGTGAGGCCGGGGCCGCCGAGCATGCCGCCACCGCCACCGCCGCCGCCGTTCTGGGCCTGCGCCCGTGCCTGGGCTTCCATCTTCGCGGCCTGGGCGGCGACGCCGCAGATCTTGGTGCGGATGCCGGCGACCTTCAGATGGTCGGCCTTGAAACCTTCGGCGAAGGAATCCGGGATCGAGCACCATTCCTTGTTGGCGGCGATCCACTTGACGCCCTCGTTGCCGTTGTTCTGAAGCTTCCCGAATAGGGCGCAGGCCTCGGCCGGGGTCATCTTCTTCTTCGAGTTCGAGGCGGCATTCGCCTTGGCCACGAGATCCTTGCGCGCCTGAAGCGTTTTCTGGATGTCGCCGCATTCCGCGTTCTGCGCGAAAGCAGGGCCGGCGAGGAGGGCGGAACCCAGCAGGGCTCCGGCGACCGCCGCGATGGTCTTCGATGACATTAGCTAGGCTTCCCTCTCGCCCAATCCCCGCCGGTGCCCGATTCGTGGCCGCCGGAGCGATTGCCTATCCTGCAAGACGTCTCGCCATAGGAATGTGGCGTCTTTCGAGACGTAAACGGGCGGTAATAAATGCGCTTGGGGAAACGCGACATAATCCGACGCTGTTGCGCTTCCGCATCACCCTGGCCGCTCTCGCGCGTTGACAGGTGCGGTGCCGCGAGCGACCACCCCGATCCATGGCACAGTACGACTTCACCGCCCCGCGCCTCTTCGTCGAATCGGACCTCCGCGAAGGGACGGTTCTCCCGCTGGAACGCGCGCAGGCGAATTACCTTCTGAACGTCCTGCGACGCGGCCCGGACGATCCGGTCCTCGTCTTCAACGGGCGAGACGGCGAGTGGCGCACCCGCATCGCCCAGAACGGCCGCAAGAGTGCGGAACTGATCGTCGTCGAGCGTCTGCGCCCGCAGCCCGATAGGGCCGACCTGCATTACCTCTTTGCGCCATTGAAGACCGCCCGGCTGGATTACCTGGCCCAGAAGGCGGTGGAGATGGGCGCCGGCACCATCCGCCCCGTCTTCACCCGCTACACCCAGGGCGAGCGGATCAACCTGGATCGCCTGCGCGCCAACGCCATCGAGGCGGCCGAGCAATGCGGCATCCTGGCGATTCCCGATCTCCCCGAGGCGGTCCGGCTTCCCGTCGCTCTGGCGGAGCTCGACCCCGCCCGCCTCCTGGTCTTCTGCGACGAGGACGCCCCCGTCACGGATCCGGTGGCGGCCCTGCGCAAGGCGGCGGATCCGGCGGCGCCACCGCCGCTGGCCGTGCTGATCGGGCCCGAAGGCGGGTTCTCACCGGAGGAACGGGACATGATCGCCGCCCGGCCGAACACCGTGGCGCTGTCGCTCGGACCACGCATCCTGCGCGCGGACACCGCCGCCGTGGTGGCGCTGGCTCTGGTGCAGTCTGTGCTCGGCGACACACGTTGAGCGGGCCTCCTTTGGCCTACGTTGTTCCTGCCTCGCCGCTGGACTAAGGAGTCGCCATCTCTCAGGAGGCTCCTCCGCTGCGGTCCGGCGCGCCTCTCACCACAAACGACCTTCACTACGAGGCAGCGCATGGCGCGCGATACGTCCGACACCACACCGCTGACGAAGCGGGACGAACTGATCGCGTGGTTCGCCGAGGGCGAGAAACCGCGCGAGAACTTCGCCGTCGGTACCGAGCACGAGAAGGTCCCGTTCTATCGGGACGGCAACACGCCCGTCCCCTACGAGGGCGAGACCGGCATCCGCGCCCTGCTCGAGGGCGTGGCGCGGGAGACCGGCTGGGAGGCGATCGAGGATGCGGGCCACCTGATCGGCCTCGCCGGCGCGGATGGCGGTGCGATCTCCCTCGAGCCCGGCGGGCAGTTCGAACTGTCCGGCGCGCCGCTCCCGGACGTCCACGCCACCGAACGTGAGCTGCGCATCCATCTCGAAGCCACCGCGCGGGCGGCCGATCCCCTCGGTATCGGCTTCCTCGACCTCGGCATGAGCCCGAAATGGACGCGCGAGGGCACGCCTGTCATGCCCAAGAGCCGCTACAAGATCATGGCCGGCTACATGCCCAAGGTCGGATCCCTCGGCCTCGACATGATGCTGCGCACCGCCACGGTGCAGGTGAATCTCGACTTTTCGTCCGAAGCCGACATGGCGGCCAAGATGCGCGTCGCCCTGGCGCTGCAGCCGGTGGCGACGGCTCTGTTCGCCAATTCTCCCTTCACCGATGGCCGCCCCAACGGCTTCCTTTCCCGCCGCTCGGAAATCTGGCGCGACACCGACGCCGACCGGACCGGCATGCTCCCCCGCGCCTTCGAGGCCGGGTTCGGCTACGAGGCCTATGTCGACTGGCTGCTCGACATGCCGATGTATTTCGTCAAGCGCGGCGAGACCTATCACGACGTCAGCGGCGCCTCATTCCGCGACCTCATGGAGGGGCGCCTCGCGGCCCTTCCCGGCGAGCGGGCCACGATGTCGGACTGGGCCAACCACGCCTCCACCGCCTTCCCCGAGGTCAGGCTCAAGCGCTACATCGAGATGCGCGGCTCGGATGTGGGCGGCGCGGACATGATCGTCGCGCAGGCGGCGTTCTGGGTCGGCCTACTCTACGACGAGGCCGGGCTCGCGGCGGCCTGGGACATCGCCAAGGCCTGGAGCGCCTCCGAGCGGGAATGCCTGCGCGCCATCGTCCCGCGCCTCGGCCTCGCCACGCCGATCGCAGGGCGCAGTCTCGGAACGGTGGCGGCGGAAGCCTTGGCCATCGCCCGCAAGGGCCTCGAGGCGCGTGGGCGCCGCGATGAGCAAGGGCGCGACGAGACACGTCATCTGCAACCTTTGGAAGCCATTGTCGCCAGCGGTCGTTCGCGGGCGGAGGACAGGCTCGCCGATTACGAAGGTCCGTGGCGCCGCTCCGTGGAGCCGGCCTTCACCGAATGCGTGTTCTGAAGAGACGCTATTGACCATGAAACCATGTCCTCGCGTCGCGACAATTGTGCCGGCGCACACGTCCGGCCGATAGTGCCTCCTCTGTTCCGGAACGGTTCATCGGAGATGGTGTTTTTACGGATCAGGTTCACTCGAATTAGGAGATCGCACGCATGTCGCGCATCATGTCCCTGGTCCTTGCCGGTTCGACCGCCGTCGGTCTGGCGGCAGCTCCTCTCTCCGGCGCACAGGCCGCCCCGATGCCCGCGCTGACCTCGGCACAGGTCGCCGGCAGCGGTTCGGCCGTGGAGACCGTGCGTTACGGCCGCTATTACGGCGGCGGCTACGGCTACCGCCGCGGCTATTACGGCGGCGGCTATCGCCGTGGTCCCGGAATCGGCGGAGCCCTCGCGGCGGGTGCCGCTCTGGGCATCATCGGTGGCGCCATCGCGGCGAGCCAGGCTCCCCGCTACGGCTATTACGACGGCGGCTACGGCTATGCCCCGGCCTACGGCTACGCGCCCGCCTATGGCTACGCCCCGGCCTACGGCTACCCTGCCTACGGCTACTGACATCATCCACGGAGCCTCGTCTTCGGCTCACGCCCCGCTCCAGGCTCCAGCCTCGGGCGGGGCTTTTCGTATCGCGGGGCAGACATGACCGACGCGCCGCCCGTCCTCGATCTCAGCGGCCTGAAATGCCCCCTGCCGGTGCTGCGCACCCGCAAGGCCCTCCGCGGCCTCGAACCGGGGGCGCAGCTGACCGTGCTCTGCACCGATCCGGTCTCGGTGATCGACATCCCCCATCTCGTCACCCAGGAGGGCGATCGCCTCGTCTCTCAAGGCCGCGACGAGGGCGTCTTCCGCTTCACCATCGAGAAGGGTGGCGCCTGAAAACTCGTTCGTTCCGCACCGTCTTCGCCTCATTGATGCGGCAACTCGCGGTTAGGTGATCCCGAAGAAGGCCGCGCGACCGCCCGCGGCCGGAAGACGGGAACGAATTGATGGCGCCGGTGATCCGTGGCACCCGCATCCTACACGATGGCTGGAGCCGTTTTCTCGTGGCCGAGGTCACGATGCCGGACGGCACGCGCCTGACCCGCGAGATCGAGGATCACGGCCGCGCGGTCGGGGTGCTGCCCTACGATCCCGAGCGCCGCGTGGCCCTGCTTGTAGAGCAGTTCCGGCCGCCCACCTTCTTTGCCGCCGGCACCCTGTCGCTCCTCGAAGTCCCCGCCGGGCTCCTCGACGAGGCCGAGCCCGAGGACGGAGCCCGCCGCGAGGCGTTCGAGGAGACCGGCGTCCGCCTCGGTGCCCTCGAACGTCTGACGACGGGCTGGTCCATGCCGGGCATCTCCACCGAACAGATGGACCTCTTCCTCGGCGCCTATACCGCCGCCGACCGCTCTGGCCCCGGCGGCGGACTCGCCGACGAGCATGAGAACATCACCGTCCACGAGATGCCCCTCGCCACCCTCGCCGCCATGAGCGACCGGGGCGAGATCACCGACATGAAGACCCTGGTGCTCGTCTTCGCGCTGCGGCTGCGCCGACCGGAGTTGTTTGCGGGGGCGTAAGCGGGAACGGAGCGACACGGTCCGTTTCTCGGGACGGACATCATGTGGGCCACCTCTCCGCCACAGACTCGTCGATCGATCGTCCACCGGTAATTGGAAGCTACTCCGTTACCGGCCGGAGCTGCCGCCGAAGCCACTGCGTCGCGTTTCCCAGTGTCGCGAAGGATGGCGGCCTGGCGCCATGCAGCCGACCGAACGTGGCCTCGAGGAACCAGAAACCCGGCTTATCGTGGTCGGGCGCGTCCAGACGGACCAGCACGGCGACAAGGAGTCCGTTGGCGATGACCAGCATGCCGTCGCGGTCGGGGCTGGCCGTGTCGACAGCGATGGGCTGGAGCACGACCAACGTCTCGACGGTGCGCCCTTCGACCATGGATCAGCCCCGCTGCGCGTTGTTCATCCACGGTATGGCGCGACGTTCGCCCCAACGTGAGTTGCGCAGGTGGAGATAGTTCGGAGTGAACTTGCAATAGGCCTTGAGCCGGTCGGCATCGTGGATGGTCAGAATGCGCTGCTTCAAGGAGATGAGCCCGAGCGTCTTCAATTCGCGGATCGTCCGGTTCACGTGGACGTTCGAAAGTCCCATCGAATCCGCGAGATCGTTCTGGGTGAAGGGAAAGGTGAAGCTGTTGTCCGACACCTGTCCGACCGCCTCAAGCCGCATCAGCAGTTCGCACATGATGAGAGCGATCCGCTGGTTGGGAGCCCGGCCACCGATATTGACTAGCCATTCGCGCAGGACTGCCTCATCGACGAGCGCACACCACCAGAACGCCCGAGTGATGTTGGGGTGTTTTGCCGTGATCTCGTCTATGGATCGCCGCGGGATGTCGACGACCTGGCACTGCGAGATGGTTCCGATGTTGTGGTCCATTTGGTCGAGGATGAAGACGTTGAGGTCGCAGAAATCGCCCGGGATCAGATCCGCCATGATCTGACGCTGCCCATCCGGAAGAACCTTGTATCGGCACGCGAAGCCATCAAGAATCAGATGGACGTTCTCGGGGGCCTCGCCTTCGGTGATGAGATCGACGCGGGGACCGACCTGGCGCACCCGTGGCACCAGTTTGTCCAACGCACGGCGGTCCTGATCGGTCAAAGCCTCGTAGCCTTCCAGCTTCTGCGAAAGTGTATGCTGCATGGTGGGCGTCACGAGTCCGAGACATCGACAGTGTGTAGCATACCGTACCCTCGCCCCCGCATTTCTCCGAATGCATCGTCGGCGATTGATCGTATGCCATCGCATCGAAGACGTTTCGAGACACGCGGCGAGGCCGGTGACATCTATTGCAGGGCGCCGGAACCGATCGGCATCCGGTGCAGCGCGAGAAAAACTTCCGCAGCGTGAATCAGGCTGACCGTGTGCTCGCTCGCGCCGCCACGGAAAGCTTCTCTCCGCAGGGCGTTTATGGCTGAGGCGAGTTCAAGCCGTTGGGAACAGTTCCGCGTCTCTCGCTCCTCATCGAGAAGGATGATGAGTTCGTCGAGGTAACGACAGGTGATTGCGCGCTGCTTGGATCGCATCTTTGGCTCCTTTTTCGACCCGACGTAAGATATTCTGCAGAATCTACGGGGCGGAATCTTGAGAGAAACGGTTTCCATCCTGCGTGAGAGCGGCGCCGTACCGGCTCGATGCCGGCATTCGCCGTTGAAGGTTGCGTCGTACGCTCGCCGCGGCGTCGCCACCGGCATCCTGGGCTTCCTGACGACTCCAGTACAAGGAGCGCGAGCGGGCGATGAGGGTCTGATCCGCGTCGAGGTAGATCGCCCAAGCCCATCCGCGGGGCGTCTCCCCAGTGGCCTCCGCTTTTACCTGCAGATCGGCTGATTGGTCTCGGGACATCGGCAGGACCTCACGTATTGGGGGGAAACTGATCGATGAAGCGCAATCCGTCCCAGAGGTCGATGGCGTTACCGTCGACCATGGACTTGGCGTATTCAATGGCGTGGTCATCGTCGTTCGCCGACAGACTTACGACGTTGTCTATTTTGCCGTTGTCACCGAGAATAAACACCCGGTACGCCGGTGGCGTTGTCTCGAAGAGTATTTTGGTCCGCCAGAACAGATAATCGGGCAAATTTCTATCTCCATTTGTTTTCGGACAATAGAAATCTATGAATTTATTACCACAGCTCCTTTAGAGCAAAGATTATCAATTTCGGTATGATAACAGATAGCACGATGAAGGTGATCCATTCCTGGTGGATCGTGTCTTCCAGATCACGGGAGCTTTCTCTCTGCACGCTCCCGGTCTTTCTCAAATCATCGGGCAATCCCGGTTCGTGAGGCAATCAAAAGGCGCCTCGCAAATCCTGAGACTGCGAGGCGAAGTCTCAGGGAGGAAACATCTACCATCGAAGATCGATTCACTGGCAGGACGACGTTGGGCTGCGATCCAACGAGTCGAATGGTACGCTCATTCTCATTCAACATCCCATCATATGACGGGTTTGCTGTGTTTTATCAGAGGAATTTTCTGTTTGTAATTCCGGCGATAACTCACAATACAAAACGGCTCGTCTACGTCTTGCATGACGCAATCGGATGTCGGGATGGGACCAGCCATCGCCGATGGCGGGGCCTACGATGTCGAAGGCCAGAGCAAAGGACAGGCGATGCGACGAACGTGTTCGGATACTCCCGATTTTGAAAGATCACGCTTTGGACCGGACGTCCGATCCCGTGGATGGCGCAGATGAGCGCCACCGAGGACGACGTGTCGTAGATGAGGGATCGAACAAAACCCGGCTCAACCCGATAAACCGGCCTCTACATCGTCTCGTCTTTCTGCGAAGACCCCCGCACAACCAGCCGTCCGCTCAGGGTGACCTTGCGGATCGGCTGATCCGGCGCCTTCAGCCGGTCGAACAGGAGGGTCATGGCCTGGGCGCCGATCTCGGCCACGGGCTGCTCGATCACCGTGAGGCCGGGCTCGACGAGGTCGGTCCAAGAATCGTTGTCGAACCCGGCAAGGCCGAGATCGTCCGGTACGCGGAGACCCGCCGACCGCGCGGCGCGCACAGCCCCCATCAACATCAGCCCGTTGGAGAGGATCAGCGCGTCGGGAGGCGTCGCCTCCGCGAGCCAGCGGCCAACGCAGAGTTCGGCAGCGGCGGCGTTGGGCGGTGCCGAGCGCATGTCGGGCACGAGGCCCGCGCGCCGGATCGCCGTTTCGTAGCCGCCCCGGCGTTCCTGGGCGGTGGACGAGGTGGAGCCGAACAGGCCGCCGATTCGCCGGTAGCCGCACCCGATCAGATGGTCCACGAGGAGGGCGGCGGCGGCTTCATTGTCGAGGACGACGCTGTCATGGGTGCCGGGCGGTCCGGTCCTGTCGATGAAGACGACGGGGACGTCGAGGTCGCGGGCGGCGAGCCTGTCCGCCGTGATCCGCGTCGGCGCGAAGATCACGCCGGTGACGCGCTCCTCCTCCATCAGCCGGAGATACATCGCCTCGCGGTCGGGATCCTCGTCGGTGTTGCACAGGATCAGCCGCATGCCGGCCGCATAGGCCGCGTCCTCCACGGCCCGGCTCACCGCCGTGAAGAACGGGTTGCGGATGTCGGCGACGATCAGACCGATGGTCCGGGTCGATTGCGAGCGCAGGCGCCGCGCCGACAGGTTCGGGCGGTAGCCGGTGAGGCGCACGGCCTCCTCGACCTGGCGCTTCAAGGCCTCGCTGACCGGGCCGCGCCCGAGGGCGCGCGAGACCGTCGCGGTGGAGACCCCGGCGGCGCGGGCGACGTCGCGGATACCGATCGTCATGGGACCGGCCTCAGGCGAGAGGAAACGTTTTCAGCGTCATGACGGCGTTTTGGCATTCCCGTTCCAAAGCGACAAGGCAGAAACCTGAATTATTTCGCTGGTCATCGTTGACAGGCATAGTGAAAACGTTTTCATTGCCGGCAACGACAACAGGGAGGGCACGCCATGCTCGCACCGACGCCGGTCCTGACACCCCGATTGCTGATCCGCCTCGGCGCGACGCCCGCGACCAAGGAGGACGCCATCCGCGAGGCGTCGCAATTGCTGGTGGCGGGGGGCTGCATTGATGCGGCCTATGGCGCGAGCATGCTGCGCCGGGAGACGGTGGCGAACACCTATCTCGGCCACGGCGTGGTCATTCCCCATGGCATGGTGGACGACCGCCATCTGGTGCGCGAGAGCGGGCTTGCGATCCTTCAGGTGCCGGGCGGCGTGGCGTGGCACGATGGCCAGATCGCCCATCTCGTGGTCGCCATCGCGGCGCAATCGGACACCCACATCACCATCTTGCGCCGGCTCACGCGGCTGATCCAGGACGAGGCGCGCCTCGCGACCCTGCGGAAGACCGACGCCAAGGAGGACATCGCGGCGGCCCTCTCCGAGGATACGCCCGTGACCGGCTCGGCCGGACCCGCCGCCGACCTGCGCCAGCGCTTCGACTGGACCGTGGATTATCCCACCGGCCTGCATGCCCGGCCGGCCTCGCACTGGGTCGAGGTCGCCCGGCTCTGCCCGGCCCGCATCCAGGTCCGGCACGGATCGGAGATCGCCGACGCCAAGAATCTCATCGCCCTGCTCCAGCTCGGCCTGCGCTGCGGCGACGACGTGACGATCTCGGCCGAGGGCGACGACGAGGCCGGGGCGCTGGCGAAGGTCTGTGCCGCGGTCACCTCTCTCACTGCTGCCGAAAAAGCGTCCGCCAAGGCCGCCGAGGACGCCGCCGCCAGGGCGGCCGGACCGGTCGCCGGCTGGAACCCGTCCGATTCGCCGCGCACCATCGCGGGAATCGGGGCGAGCCCCGGCATCAGCATCGGTCCGATCCATGTGCTCGCCACCGCCGAGATCGCCGTGCCGGACGAGCCGGAGCCGCTCACCACGGGGGGAGACCGCCTGCATGCGGCACTGGCCACGACGGCCGGCCAGTTGAGGGCGCTCGCCGACGATACCGAGCGCCGCCTCGGCAAGGACGATGCCGGCATCTTTCGCGCCCAGGGCGAGCTCATCGCCGATACCGACCTGATCACGCTGGCCTGCCAGCTCATGGTGGAGGGCCACGGCGTCGCCTTCGCCTGGAACGCGGCGGTGGAGCGGATGGCCGGGCGGCTCTCGGCCCTCGGCAACCCGGTCCTGGCCGCCCGCGCCGCCGATCTGCGCGATGTCGGCCGGCGCGTGCTGGCGCAGATCGACCCTTCCCTGAAGAGCGGCCACGATCTGCCGGACGTCCCCTGCATCCTCATCGCCGCCGATCTCGCGCCCTCCGACACCGCCGGGCTCGATCCGTCCCGCGTCATCGGCCTCGCCACGGCGCAGGGCGGCCCGACCTCGCATACCGCGATCCTCGCCCGCACCCTCGGCATCCCGGCGATGGTGGCCGGTGGGCCGACGCTGATCGCCCTGCAAAACCACGGATCGGCAATCCTCGACGGCGGCACCGGCCGGCTCTACCTCGATCCGAGCGAGGCCGACCTCGCCTCGGCCCGCGACTGGCGCGACCGCCAGCGCGCCATCGCCGAGGAAGAGGCGCGTGAGCGCGCGCTCCCCGCCCGCACCAGGGACGGGCATTCCGTCGCCATCGGCGCCAACGTCAACAATTCCGAGCAGGTGCCGCTGGCCCTCGACCAGGGCGCGGAAGGCGTCGGCCTCATGCGCACCGAGTTCCTGTTCCTGGAACGGGGCGACACCCCGACCGAGGACGATCAATACGCCACCTACCGCGCCATGCTGCGCGCCCTGGAGGGCCGGCCCCTGATCGTGCGGGCGCTCGACATCGGCGGCGACAAGCAGGTGGCGCATCTCCATCTGCCGAGGGAGGAGAACCCATTCCTCGGCGTGCGCGGTGCGCGCCTCCTGCTGCGCCGGCCGGACCTGATGGAGCCGCAGCTGCGCGCCCTCTACCGCGCCGCGAGGGACGGGGTCGTCGCCGATGCGCCCGGGGGCAAGGACGCCCCGCTGTCGATCATGTTTCCGATGATCACCTCGATCCCCGAGATCACCGCCCTGCGCGGCCATTGCGAGCGTATCCGCGCCGAACTCGACGCGCCGGAACTGCCCATCGGCATCATGATCGAGGTGCCCGCCGCCGCGATCCAGGCCGACGCCCTGGCCAAATATTGCGACTTCTTCTCCATCGGCACCAACGACCTCACCCAATACGCCCTCGCCATCGACCGGCAGAACACCGAGCTCGCACCGGAGGCCGACAGCCTGCACCCGGCCGTGCTGCGACTGATCCGGATGACCTGCGCGGGCGCGGCGCGGCACCGGCGCTGGGTCGGCGTCTGCGGCGGCATCGCCGGCGATCCGTTCGGAGCGAGCCTCCTCGCCGGCCTCGGCGTCCACGAACTCTCGATGACGCCCCGCGACGTCCCCGCCGTGAAGGCGCGGCTCCGGGCCTCGGAGATGAGCGCGCTGCGGGCGCTCGCCGCCCGCGCCTGCGACCGGGAGGACGCCGCCGCCGTCCGCGCCCTCGAAGGAGCCGAGGCATGAGCGCCGCCATCGTCACCGTCACCCTCAACCCGGCCATCGACCAGACCGTCACCCTCGACGCACTGACGCCGGGCCATGTCCACCGGGCGCGCGCCGTGCGTTCGGATGCGGGCGGCAAGGGCGTCAACGTCGCCTCCTGCCTCGCCGATTGGGGCCTGAAGGTCTCGGCCACCGGCATCCTCGGCTCGGACAACGCCACCCCGTTCGAGGCCCTGTTCGCCCGCAAGGGGATCGACGACCGCTTCGCCTGGATCCCCGGCGAGACCCGCACCAACCTGAAACTCCTCGACGCCGGCACCAACGACACCACGGACATCAACCTGCCAGGCCTCGCCGCGACGTCGGGTGCGCTCGACACCATCCGGGCGGTCCTGCGCCAGGTCGCGACCGAGAGGAGCCTCGTCGTCCTCGCGGGCAGCCTGCCGGGGGGGCTCGGGGGCGAGACCTATGCGGCGCTGACGCAACTCTTGACGACGCGCGGCGTCCGCGTGGTGCTGGACGTCTCCGGCCCGGCCCTCACGGCGGCCCTCGCGGCCGATCACCTGCCCGAGGTGATCAAGCCCAACCGCCAGGAACTGGCGGACTGGGCCGGTCGGCCCCTCGACACCCTGCCGGAGGTCGTCGCCACGGCGCGTGGCTTGGTCGCGCGCGGCATTCCCCTCGTGGTGGTGTCGCTGGGAGGCGACGGCGCCCTCTTCGTCACGCGGGACGAGGCTCTTCTCGCCCATCCGCCGACGACGGAGGTGTCGAGCACGGTGGGGGCGGGGGATGCCCTGGTGGCGGGCCTCGTCGCCGGCCTCCATGCGGGCCTGCCCCTGGCCGAAACCGCGCGGCTGGCGCTGGCCTTCGCCGCCGGCAAGCTGACCCTTCCCGGCGCGAATCTGCCGAGCCGAGGGACCATCCTCGCCATCGTCGAGACCGTGCGGGTCGAGACCATCGACGTCCCACCCCGAACCTCACCCTAAGGTGATGGATCCGAAGGACCCGGCCCGGACACAACGAAGAACAGGCGGAGGAAACCATGGCCCAGATGTTGGCCGTCGTCGGGGGCGGTGATCTCGGCACCCATGCGGTGCTGGCCGGTGAGGCCCTGCGCAAGGCCGCCGCCCGCCTCGGGCAGGCCCTCGACCTCGAACTGAGGGGCAAGGGGGTCGGCGGCAATCCGCTGGCCGAATCCGCCATCGCCCGGGGCGATTCCGTCCTGCTGATCGGGGAAGGCGATCTCGGGGAGGGTCGTTTCGGCACCATGCGCAAGGTCCGGATCGGTATCGAGGAGGTGCTGACCGACGCCGATTCGGTGCTCGGTTGCTTCCTGGCGGGCGGTGACACCGCGCCGGCGGCGCCCAAGGCGGGCGGCAGGATGCGGATCGTCGCCGTCACTTCCTGTCCCACCGGCATTGCCCACACCTTCATGGCGGCCGAAGGCATCCAAGCCGCCGCGCAGGCGCTGGGCCACGAAGTGAGGGTGGAGACCCAAGGTTCGGTGGGCGCCCGCGACGCGCTCACCGCCGCCGAGATCGCGTCGGCGGACATCGTCGTCATCGCCGCCGATACCGGGGTGGACCGCTCGCGCTTTTCCGGCAAGCGGCTCTACGCCACCAACACCAAGGCGGCGATCCGCGACGGGAAGGGGCTGATCGCCACCGCTCTCGCCGAAGCGCAGGTGCAGGGGCATGATGCCGCCAAGGAGGAGAGCCCATCCCGTCCGGCCGCCGCCGAGGGCAAGGCCGGCGCCTACAAGCACCTGATGACCGGCGTCTCCTTCATGCTGCCCTTCGTGGTGGCGGGTGGCCTCCTGATCGCGCTGGCCTTCGCCGTCGGCGGTATCGACGCGATGAAGCCGGACCATGCCGGCAGCCTCGGCTACGCCCTGGGCGAGATCGGCGCCAAGGCGGCTTTCGCCCTCATCGTCCCAGCTCTGGCCGGCTACATCGCCAATTCCATCGCCGACCGGCCCGGCATCGCACCGGGCATGATCGGCGGCATGCTGGCGGCGAACCTCCAGGCCGGGTTCCTCGGCGGCATCGCGGCGGGCTTCATCGCCGGCTACGCCACGCATGTCCTCAACACGCATATCCGGCTGCCCCGGAATCTCGAAGGGTTGAAGCCCGTCCTGATCCTGCCGCTGCTCGCCACCACCATCACCGGCTTGCTGATGATCTACGTGGTGGGCGTGCCCGTCGCCGCGATTCTGGCCGGGCTCACCGACTGGCTGAAGGGCATGCAGGGGGCGAGCGCCCTCGTCCTCGGCCTGATCCTCGGCGGGATGATGGCCGTCGACATGGGCGGCCCGATCAACAAGGCCGCCTATGCCTCGGCCGCGGCCCTCCTTTCCTCCGGCGTCGATGCGCCCATGGCGGCGGTGATGCTCGGCGGCATGACGCCCCCGCTCGGGATCGCGTTGGCCACCCGGCTGTTCCCGAACCGCTTCTCGCAACCCGAGCGCGAGGCCGGCGGCGCGGCGGCGGTGCTCGGCGCCGCCTTCATCACCGAGGGCGCGATTCCCTTCGCAGCGGCCGACCCCCTGCGGGTGATCCCCTCCATGGTCGCGGGCTCGGCCCTGGCCGGCGCCATCGCGCTCAGCGCCGGCGTGACCCTGAAGGTGCCCCATGGCGGCCTGTTCGTCCTGCCGATCCCCAATGCCGTCACGAACCTGCCCTGGGCCGTCATCGCCCTCATCGCCGGGACGATCGTCACGGGCCTGATGGTGGGGCTGCTGAAGAAGCGGTCGGCCTGAAGGCACGGATCGAGCCCCCCTCCGCGGGGGAGGGCGCCTGCGGAGCGGGCGGGAGAGGGGACGACCTTTCTCGACAACACGCTCCCCTCTCCCGGCCCTCGCTCACGCGAGGGACACCCTCTCCAGCGGAGGGGAGGGGGACGCACACCGGAGCCGGCACCGAGACCGGACCCGCGACAGCATCGGAGCCATCGAGGGGGGCACAGGATGAAGGCAGGATCGATGATACTCGCCGCGCTCGCGCTTTGCGCGGCGACGTCGGGGGGCCTCGCGCAGATGGGGCCGCGCGGCACGACCGCCGACCAGCCGAACGGCCAGGACATCACCGGCGCCGAGAGCGCGGCCGGTGCCGCCGATACCCTCGGGCAGAGCGCGACCCCCGCGACCCTGCCGGTCGGCGTGTTCGATATCGGCAATGGACTCGCGTTGAGCGCCAACTACACAGGCCAGGCCGCCGCGAACCCCATCGGCGGCATTCGCCAGGGCTCGGCCTATGCCGGGCAGCTCTTCTTCGGCATCGACGGCGACCTCCACCGCCTCGCCGGGATCGAGGGCGGCTCGTTCCACATCGCGGTCACCAACCGCCACGGGCGCAGCCTCGCTGACGATTTCATCGGCAACAACACGTCGGTCCAGGAGATCTTCGGCGGCGGACAGACCACGCGGCTCACCCTGCTCAGCTACCAGCAGAGGCTGTTCGACAATCGGCTCGACGTCGAGTTCGGGCGGTTGGTTGCCAACATCGCCTTCCTCAATTCACCGATCTACTGCAATTTTCAAACGAATTCTGCCTGCGGCAACCCGACCTTCGTGTTCAAGACCTCGAACTTCACCTTCTGGCCGGTGGCGAGCTGGGGCGCGCACGCCAAGGCCTGGCTCACCGACACGATGTTCGTCCATGGCGGAATCTACGAGGTCAACCCGCTGGACCAGCAACCGGGCGACAACGGCCTCGATTTTTCCACCAAGGGCGCCACCGGCGCGATCATGCCGTTCGAGCTTGGCTATTCCACCACCCTCGCCAACGACCGGCTGCCGCGCAATTACGGGATCGGCGGCTGGTACGACGCCTCCGACTATTCCGATCCCCTGCGCGACGTCACCGGCAGGCCGGCGGTTCTCACCGGGTTGCCCCTCGGCACCCGGTTCGGGCGCTCGGGCGTCTATGCCCGGTTCGACCAGATGGTCTGGCGGCCCGACCCCACCGCACCCCAGGGGCTGACCCTGTTCGGCGTCGCCATGGCCGGCACGTCGGGGCGGCTCAACGAGGATTACTTCCTCGAGATCGGCGCCCTGCAGACCGGCACCTTCGCCGGCCGGCCCTTCGATACGCTGGGCTTCGTCGTCAACACGCAGGCGTTCAGCGATCTCGCCCGGCAGAACATCCAGTTGGCACAGGCCTCGCTGGGCATCGATCGCAAGATCCCGAGCCGGCAGGTGATGATGGAGCTCAATTACGGCATCCAGGTCACGCCGGCGATCCGCCTGACGCCGAACCTGCAATACATCGTCAACCCGGACCAGACCCGGTTTCCCACCTATCGCAAGTCCATTCCGGATGCGCTCGTCGTCGGCGCCAAACTATCCGTCGACCTCTTCACCCTGGCGGGCTTTGCAAAAGGCCCCGGCTCGGATTGATGCGTCTCCCCGATCGGCTCGTGCCTCGTCGAGGCGCCGCCGAAACGCCAAACACAGCGGGATGGGGCGGCCTTTGCGTTTACGGGCCACTCATTTTATGATGCGACAAGGTGGTTTAACTAACCGCGCCGGAGCGTCGTGACCTGATGCCCACGTCCATCGAGGTCGGATTGAGCCGGCCCTGGCATCGCCTTCGCCTGCCGCAGCACCTCGAAGCTCGATACCATGCCGAGGACGTGCCTCCGCGCGGTCTGTACATGCAGTCGTGGCTGGTAGTCTTCGTCCTCTTCAACATCATCTCGGTGAAGATCGATTTCGATCTGTTCGGCCGCGATGCGATCGCGGTCCCCGCCGGGTTGACGGTCGGTGTCTTCATTCCCCTCGCGATGGGATGGATCGTCGCTTTGCGCGGGCGGCCTTCCCTGCGGCGCCAAGGTACGGCCGCGACGATCACGTCGCTCACGGACATGGCGATCGTCCTCAACAGCGCCAGGATCGTGCCGCAGGAGCACGCCGACACCTACCTCATCCTCGCCGCCATCGTTCCCCTTGTCGTGGGGATGATCTCGCCCCTGTCGTTCCGGTTCAGCCTGTGGTTCTGCGGATCGGCATTTCTACTTTATGTTGGCTTCGTCTTCGTATCCGGGTTCGGACCGGAAGGGCATACGGGCGTGCCCCTCCTCGTGGCGGCGCTCATCCTGGTGCCGATCAAGCTCGCCTATTCGCGCGAATGGGACCGGAAGAAGAGCTTCCTCCTCGGTCTGCGGGAGAGGGAACAGGCGGACGAACTGGCCCGGGCCTGCGCCCGCCTCACGATCCTTTCGGAGACCGACCCGCTCACCGGTGCCGCGAACCGCCGGCTCTTCACCGAGCAACTGGACGAACAATGGGAGCTTGCCGCGACCCGACACGAGTGGTTCGGCGTGCTCCTCGTCGATATCGACCATTTCAAGCGTCTCAACGACACGGCCGGCCATGCGGAGGGCGATGGCTGCCTGGTGAGCGTCGCCGACACCCTGAAACGGGATCTCGCCCGATGGGGCGGCCTGGTCTGCCGCTACGGCGGGGAGGAATTCGCCGCCTTCGTTCCCCGGGCCACGGCCGAGACCATCGGCGATGTTGGCGAAAGCCTGCGCCTGGCGGTGATGGACCTGGCGATTCCCCATCCCGGCCTGCCGGATGGCGGTGTCGTCACCGTGAGCATCGGCGTGACCGCAGCCCATGGCGCAACACGGCATGTGGGCCTCACCGCGCCGCAACTGCTCCGTGCCGCCGACGCGGCGCTCTACGCAGCGAAGAAAGCGGGCCGGAACCGGGTGGATTCCCAATCCGTGATCCCGCCGGCGAATTCGAGCCGGGCGACCGAGCACGCGGCCTGACCGGCTCATATCATACCAGACCTCGCTGAGTCTGACTCACCGAGGTCTGCCCGCGCGACGGCGCGGCGGCGGCCGTATCCGTGGAGCACCATGACGGGGAGCTCGCAAGCTTTTGCGCCCAGCGAGACCGATGGGCCCATCGACCCGCGATCGAATGCTTCGGCTGCCCGATCAAGACCCGCCGGTTTCCGGGAGACGCGGTGCGGTCCGGAGGGCCCCATTCAATCCGGACAGAGCCCCTCGGTTCTCGGTCCGGTCGCGGATGCTCCTCGATCACCGTCGAGATGCCCCGACCCGCGTCGTGCCCGATCAGTCAACGGGCACGACCTTCAGTTGCAGGAACTGAACGTGCCGGAACTCCGCCGGCGGCACCGCGATCTCGTCGTACTTACCGCCGCCCTTGGGACGGCAGAACAGGAACCCCCCCATCATTCTGACCTTGAAGAAGCTCCCCTTCTTCAAGGTCAATTTACCGCCGCGCGGGTTAATGGCCTCGATGTCGCTGACGATCACGACATCGTCCTGCGGCCTGAAATCCGCGTTGAACAACTCGGGATCCACGCCGTCTTTCCAGTCTTCCATGACGATTGCGATCCACTTCGATCGGGGGCAAGCGAGGCTCGACGGAACGCCATATCACGCGTCCCGACCCGCGTCGTCGCTCGCTCCTCAGGCTCCTCAGCCCGACCAGGCAGGCGCCAAAAGGAAGCTGAGGTATTGAAAAGATGAAGTCGACCGAAATTCCGGCGCCAAGGCGCCATAGCGCCGACGATGCCCGCTCTGATCCGCTATAAAGGAACCCGCGACCCGAAGAGGTCTGGTGCCGCAAGAGGGATTCGAACCCCCGACCCCCTCATTACGAATGAGGTGCTCTACCAGCTGAGCTATTGCGGCGAGATCCGTGGTGTGACGCTGTGTGGCGCGTCGGATCGTTGCGGGTTCATATCCGTCCGATCGGCCGATGGCAAGGCACTCGGCGTCGTCTTCCTGATGCAACTGTGCCACGCAGGCCGCCTCACGGTTCGGGGGCCGTCCGTGCCGCCTTGACGTGGAGCGGCGCGGCTTCGAAGGCTCGCGGGGTCTGTCAGGAACCGCCATGTCCCTCATCGCCCGCTTGCGTGCCTATGCCGCCGACGCGTTCGGCCTGTCCGCGAGCCCGGGGGAGGCGGAGGCCGTCGACGAGCGTCTGGCGGCCATCGCCCTTCTCGTCCATGTGGCGCGGGTGGACGGCGTCCTCGATGGGGCCGAGTCGGAGCGGCTGTGCCGCCTCGTGGAGGGGCGCTACGCCGGCAACCGCGAGCAGGCCGAGGCGCTCATCGCTCGCGCGGCCAGCGTCGATTCGCAGACCCGCGACATGGCGCTGCTGGTCGAAATGATGGGCCACGAATTCGGCGAGTCCGAGCGGGCGCGACTGCTATCGATGGCCTGGTCCGTAGCCGGCGCCGATGGCACCGTTCATGAATTCGAGGAAGCGCTGGTCTGGCGGCTCGGGCGCCTGCTCCGGTTCGACGACACGGCGATCCGCCTCGCGCGCGCCGGCGCCGAGACCGGAGCGGTGTCGTAGGGCGGCATTGCATACGCGATCTCCGGGATCGGCGGGCCATATCGGGCGTGGCGGGAGGATCGTGGCGCGATGATCGTCAGTTTGACGCTGATCCTCCTGGCTCAGCTCGTCGGTGAGGCGCTGGCACGGGGAGCGGCCCTTCCGGTGCCCGGCCCCGTCATCGGGATGGCGCTCCTCCTTCTCTTCATGGTGGTCCGGGACCGTTGGCGCGGCCAGGCCGCCCGCATCCTCGCCGCGCCCCTCGTGGACGGCACCCTGGAGCGCTCGGGAAAAGGGCTGCTCGCCCATCTCTCGCTGATGTTCATCCCCGCCGGCGCCGGGATCGTCGGCCGGCTCGACGTGCTCGAAGCCCATGGCCTGGCCCTCGCCTGCGTGGTCGTCGTCTCGACCCTGGCGACCCTGACGGCGACGGCGCTCACCTTCGTGGCCGTCAAGCGCTGGGTCGCACCGGGGGAGCGGCCATGACCGGCGATTTCGCCCTCTGGGTCTATCTCTCGCGCACGCCCCTGTTGTGGCTGACCGTCACGCTCATGGTCTACGCCGTGGCCGACCGCGTCGCCACGGCGTCGAACCGGCATCCCCTCGCCAATCCCGTGGTGGTCGCCATCATCCTGATGGCCTGCGTGCTGAAGCTGACGGGGACGCCCTATCCCACCTATTTCGAGGGTGCGCAGTTCGTCCATTTCCTTCTGGGGCCGGCGACCGTGGCCCTGGCGATCCCGCTCTACGAATACCGCGCGACAGTGCTGCGCTCGCTGGCGCCGATGCTGGCGGCCCTCCTCGTCGGCTCGGTGGTGGCGCTGATCTCGGCGACGACTCTCGGGACCGCCTTCGGCATCCCGCACGACGTCATCGTCGCCTCGGTACCGAAATCGGTGACCACCGGCGTCGCCATGGGCATTGCCCAGAATCTCGGCGGCGATCCGACCCTGGCGGCGGTGCTGGTGATGCTGACCGGCATGACCGGCGGCATCCTGGTCACCCCGCTCATGAACCTGCTTCGCATCCAGGACATGCGCGCGCGGGGCTTCGCGGCGGGTCTCGCCGCCCACGGCGTCGGGACAGCGAGGGCGTTCCAAGTGAACGAAGTGGCCGGCGCCTTCGCCGGCATCGCGCTTGGCCTCAACGCCCTCATCACCGCGATCCTGGCGCCGCTCGCGGTCACGTTCCTGCGTTGAGGCTGCGCCTTACTTGGCGACCGCGGCGTCTGAGAGTTCCGTCGGCGTGAAGCGCCCGTCCTGGCCCGGCTTCATGTCGATGCGCGTGTCGTGGAGGGCATGCAGCGTGGAGCGATGGCCAATGGAGACGATCGTCGTGCCCGGCAGGCGCTCGCGCAGCATCCGGTAGATGCCGGCCTCGCTCGGTTCGTCGAGGGCGGCGGTGGATTCGTCGAGGAAGAGCCAGGCGGGCTTTGCCAACACGGCGCGGGCGATGGCCAGGCGCTGCTGTTCGCCACCGGACAGGCGCTGATCCCAGGCATCGACCTCGTCGAGACGGTCAGCGAGTTGCGGCAGCTGCGCGGCGATCAGCGCCTCGCGGATCGCCTCGTCGGAGAACTGGTCGGTGGTGCTGGGATAGACCACGGCACCGCGCAGGGTCCCGAGCGGGATATAGGGCCGCTGCGGTAGAACCAGCGCGGATTGTCCTTCCGGCACGTCGACCCGGCCCTTCCCGAACGGCCAGATGCCGGCGATCGCGCGGAACAGGGTCGACTTGCCGGAGCCGGACGGCCCGGTGAGCAGCGTCGCCGCCCCCTTGCCGAGGGTGAACGAGCCGGCGGTGACGATCTCGCGGCCGTCGGGCAAGGCGAGGGTCAGGCCGGAGGCGGTGACGTTCGGGCCGGTCCCATTGCCCTGGACGAGGCCGTATCCGGCACCGGACAGGGCTTCTGCCTTGGTCATTGCCCGCTTGAACGACGTCAGGCGGTTCGTATTCGCGCGGTACGACGCGATGGTGGTGTAGGAATCGATGAAGAAGGACAGTGAGCCCTGCACGCTGCTGAAAGCGCTCGCCGTCTGCTGGAACTGGCCTAGGGTGATCTTTTTGAGGAAGTACGAGGGCGCGGCGAGGATGTAGGGAAACACCACGCTGATCTGGTTGTACGACAGAGTGAAGCTTCCGATCTTGATCCGTCGATAGATGATGGCGAGGTAGTTTCCGATGATCTCGTGGAAGAGCTCGCGCAGGCGCACGGTCTCCGAGCGCTCGCCGCGCAGCAGGGCGATCTGCTCGGAATAGATCCGGGTCCGTGCGAGCGAGAACCGGAAATCGGCCTCCACCTTCTCTTGCCGAAAATCGAGCCCGATGAGCGGGCGGCCGATGAGATGGGTCAACCATGTTCCGACCACCGCGTAGACGATGACCAGCCAGACGAGGAACCCGGGCACCACCGTATCGGTGAACGGGAGTACGAAGTCCCGAGAAAGTCCCCAGAGCACGACGATGAAGGAGACCAGGGTCGCGGCCTGCGACAGGAGCCGGATCGACAGGCTCGTCGTCTGCTGGATGAAGAGGTTGACGTCGCTCTGGATGCGCTGATCCGGGTTATCGGCCGGCTCGTCGGTGAAGGGGATCCGGTAATGCGTGCCGCCATCGAGCCAGCGGCTGTAGAGGCTGCGGGCCAGCCAGGTGCGCCAGCGGATGTGGAGCGAGGCATCGACGAAGGTGTCGAACATGCCGATGATGACCCAGATCGTCGCCAGGGGCACGAAGATCCAGACGAGCTGATACCAGAAGGCGTCGGCGTTATATTCCTGCAGCGCGTTGAAGAGGTCGCGGTACCAGAAGTTCAGGCGCAGTTGCAGCGCCACCTGGGCGAAGGTGATGAAGATGGAGAGCGCCACGAGGCGCCGTGCCACCCGGCCTTCGGTGCTGCCGAAGAAATGAAACGGCCGGATTTCCCGGTTCGGCTCCTCGCGCGCGGCGAAGAACGGGTCGGCGATGCGGGTGATCGCGCGGATCGGTTCGAGATGGGAGATCCCGAACACGATGCCGGCGAAGACCACCGCGCCTGTGGCCGCGAAGGCCGGCGGCAGCAGAGCCGCCAGGGTCTCCGGCAGGAGGCCCGATGCCGCGAGTTGTTTGGCTCCGGCCAGGAACAGGTAGCCGATGCCATAAACCGATACGAACACCTTCAGGTAATCGGACAGTTTGGCGGAGGCGAGGAGGATCACCACCATCGCAAAGCCGCTGAGGCTGACGTAGAGCGGCGTTGCAGTGCCCGGCAGGATCAGAAGTACGAGGGCGAAGAGCGCCGTAATGGCGGCCTGCAGGCCGAGGCCTGTCCTGAGTACGGCCACGCGCGTCTCCTCAAGTCGATGATTCACATAGGCGACGACGACTTCGCCTGCCGGATCGGGACCGGATCGTGACGGCGGCAGTGACGGCCGGTCGTGGCGAGATCGTGGCGGGGGCGTCAGCCGCCGGATGCGTCAGATCGGATCAGGGCCAATCCCAATCGCCGTAATCCGGTTCGCGACATCGGTAGCCGACCGGGCATTCCAGATTGTCGCGGGTGGGCACGAAGCGGAGTTCGGCGATCTCCGTCATCCCGCACTGGCTCCGGTCGCTGACGAACCGCTCCGTCCTGCCCGGCTGCTCAGTCCTGCTTGGCTTCTCCGGCTTGCCCGCCGGCCATGACAGGACCGCCGACCCGTCCCGCTTCACGAGCGCCATCGCATCCGCGCAGGCCATCCGCATGGTGGAGGGGGGTGCTTGAGCACCGGCCGGGACTGCGATGGTGACGCAGACGGCGAAGGCGAAGCGTCTCGTCACGATGGCACTGATAACTGACTTGTTTCTCACAAGCTTGAGCATGGCAGTTTTGGTGAGGGACGGGAAGGGCTTGCCGTTTGCTCGCCCTATTCGCGGAGTCTATCCACCGCTATCGATGGCGCCGGGACAGAATAGCTACAGGCCTGTCCTGACCAAAGCCGGCTTCATGAGTGCATAAGAGTCCGGTTGTCGATGGGGGTCGGAGGCTGTTCAAGTCGCCGAACGGTGAAGCGGCCGCGGCCGCGAGATCGGCTCCGCCCCAGGGGGAGCCTTACGGGAGACGACGATGACCGCGGGCGTCGAAGAGAAGGATGCGAAGGGGATCGACCAGGGAACGCCATCGCCGACGGTGGCGGAGGCCTCCGCCAGGTCGAGCCGCGCCCTGGTGCTTCCCGTCTCGCTCGCCATGGGCTGGGGCGCGCTCCTCGGCTACAGCACCGTTCTGCTGACCGACGACCCACCGGCGCGTCCGGAGATCGACACGATCCAGACGGCTTTCAACGAACCCGGTCCATTCGAGGATCGTGCGGTGGGGTCGCGCTCGCCCCGTGGCAGCGCTCCCTGGTCCGATGTGGGTGTCGGGTCCGGTCCGTCGGGCCGGGGTGCGGCGGTCGCCGCACCGGCCCAGCCGGGCCTCCGGCCCGTCGCCCTGAGGCAGGATCCCGAAGTGGCGCCCCGTACGGACGTGGTCACGGCCGCGTCGCCCCCCATCGAGCCGGCGGCCTATGTCGGACTTTGGGGACCCAACGAATCCGCGTGCGGCCGCGGCGCGCGGCGGCGGGGATACATTGCGGCGCGGATCACCGAAAGCGGGGCTCGGGCCGGCAACACGGTGTGCACCTTCCGCGACGGGCGCCGCATCGGCGCGAACTGGAGCGTGTCGGCCTCCTGTAGCGATGGCGGCCGGCGATGGTCGTCCCAGGTGAGGCTGCTGGTCGACGGCAACCGCCTGACATGGTCGAGCGCCAAGGGCGACGCTTCCTATGTCCGGTGCCAGCGCCGCGCCGGATAGGCGCGAGCGAGGTCGTGGATAGGGCACCTCCGCTGCACGAGCTTGGAGCGCCGCCCGGTTCCCCCCGTCTGTGGCTACCGGATTCACACATCCGCTCGACAGCCTTTCCCTCGATCCGAGAGGGTTCGACATGAGGCGCAACGGAACTCCCTCTCCTGGAAGGAGAGGGTTGGGGAGAGGTGTGGTCCATCTCCGGAGAAGTCGCACACCTCACCCTGTCCCTCTCCTTCCAGGAGACGGGGCCCGCGATGCCTGTGAGAGGTCTGAAGATCGTAGCCCGATCGAGGCCGGGCAGACCCTCCAGTATCCTTGCCAGCGATGGTTCCTCACGACAGCGAAAAAGGGCCGTCTTGCGACGACCCTTTCCGCCCTCGCGGCGAAAACCGCGAGAGCATCCGTTCCGGTAGAGAGCGTGGACGTCTTAGAAGTCCATGCCGCCCATGCCGCCGCCGCCCGGCATCTGGGGAGCGCCGCTGTCCTTCTTCGGAGCGTCGGCGATCATGGCTTCGGTGGTGACGAGGAGGCCGGCGATGGACGAGGCGTCCTGCAGGGCGGTGCGCACGACCTTGGCCGGGTCGACGATGCCGGCCTGGATCATGTCGACATACTCTTCGGTCTGGGCGTTGAAGCCGAAGGTGATCGAAGAGGTGTTGTCGGTGATCTTGCCGACCACGATCGAGCCTTCGACGCCGGAGTTGGCGGCGATCTGGCGGATCGGGGCCTCAAGGGCCTTCAGCACGATCTTGATGCCGGCCTGGACGTCCGGGTTGTCGCTCTGGAGAGCGCGGACGGCCTCACGGGCACGCAGGAGGGCGGTGCCGCCGCCGGGGACGATACCCTCTTCCACCGCAGCGCGGGTGGCGTTGAGCGCGTCGTCGACACGGTCCTTCTTCTCCTTGACCTCGACCTCGGTCGCGCCGCCGACGCGGATGACCGCGACGCCGCCGGCGAGCTTGGCCAGGCGCTCCTGGAGCTTCTCACGGTCGTAGTCCGAGGTGGTCTCCTCGATCTGCGCCTTGATCTGGCCGACGCGGGCTTCGATGTCCGCCTTCTCGCCGAGACCGTCGATGATCGTGGTGGTCTCCTTCTCGATGCGGATGCGCTTGGCGCGGCCGAGCATCGGGAGGGTGACGTTCTCGAGCTTGATGCCGAGATCCTCGGCGATCATCTGACCCTGGGTCAGGATCGCGATGTCCTCGAGCATGGCCTTGCGGCGATCGCCGAAGCCCGGAGCCTTTACGGCAGCGACCTTCAGGCCACCGCGCAGCTTGTTCACGACGAGCGTGGCGAGAGCCTCACCCTCGATGTCCTCGGCGATGATGACGAGCGGCTTGCCGGTCTGCACCACGGCCTCGAGAACCGGCAGCATCGCCTGGAGCGACGAGAGCTTCTTCTCGTGGATGAGGATGTAGGGGTCCTCGAGCTCGGCGACCATCTTCTCCGCGTTCGTGATGAAGTACGGAGAGAGGTAGCCGCGGTCGAACTGCATGCCCTCGACGACGTCGAGCTCGGTCTCGGCGGTCTTGGCTTCCTCGACGGTGATGACACCCTCGTTGCCGACCTTCTGCATGGCGTGGGCGATCATCTCGCCGATTTCCTTGTCGCCATTGGCCGAGATGGTGCCGACCTGGGCGACTTCCTCGGACGAGGCGACCTTCTTGGCGCGGCTCGTGATGTCCTTCACGGCAGCGGTGGTGGCGAGGTCGATGCCGCGCTTCAGGTCCATCGGGTTCATGCCGGCGGCGACGTACTTGGCGCCTTCACGGACGATGGCCTGGGCCAGGACGGTGGCGGTGGTGGTGCCGTCGCCAGCGATGTCGTTGGTCTTCGAGGCCACTTCGCGCACCATCTGGGCGCCCATGTTCTCGAACTTGTCGGAGAGCTCGATCTCCTTGGCGACGGTGACGCCGTCCTTGGTGATGCGGGGAGCGCCGAAGCTCTTCTCGATGACGACGTTGCGGCCCTTGGGGCCGAGCGTGACCTTCACTGCATCGGCGAGAATGTCGACGCCGCGGAGCATCTTCTCGCGGGCATCGGAGCCGAAGCGTACTTCTTTCGCTGCCATGTTCAAATCCTCATGAGGTTCGAAGCCCTGAGGCGCTCATCGAAGTGCGCGCTCGAAGGGCTTGGATGGGAAGAAGGAAGAGGGCCGGGTCGCTTTAGGCGACGACGCCCATGATGTCGGATTCCTTCATGATCAGGAGATCCTGACCGTCGATCTTGACTTCGGTGCCGGACCACTTGCCGAACAGGACGCGGTCACCGGCCTTGACGTCGAGCGGGTTCACGCGACCGGCCTCGTCACGGGCGCCAGGGCCGACGGCGACGATCTCGCCCTCTTGTGGCTTCTCCTTGGCGGTATCGGGGATGATGATGCCCCCCTTGGTCTTCTCTTCGCCTTCGATACGGCGGACGACGACACGGTCGTGCAGCGGACGGAACTTCATGAGCTGCCCTCTTGCTTCAAATTCATGGATGGCGTTGATGCGGCCGAAGGGCTCGCCCAACCCAGGCTGTTAGCACTCCCGAGCGAAGAGTGCCAAAGCAAGGGCGGAGGTAGGCTCAAGCCCCTTGCGAGTCAAGACGCGGACGACGCGTCATGCCGCGTTTGCGCAGCATGTTCTGCTCTCCGGTCGCTGACAGACGGATGACAATCACCCCATGATCAGTCTTCAGGGACCGCAGGGCGCGGTCGAGCATTCCGGCGCAGCCAATGGCGGCGGCGTGCCGAGCCACGCGATCTGGATCGATCTGAACGATCCGAGCACCGAGGAGGCGGAGCATATCGAGGCCGCCACAGGGCTGCGCGTCCCCTCGCGAAAAGCGCTGAGCGAGGTCGAGAATTCCAGCCGGCTGCGGCGGCTCAAGAACGGGCTGTCGCTCTCCACGCCGATGATCACCTTCGACAAGGTGGATTCGCAGCTGACCCCGCTCGGCTTCGTCCTGACCCGGGACCGGCTCATCACGGTCAGGTTCAACGAGCTGCGCGCCTTCGAGGAGGTCAAGAAGCGCATCGGCGACGGCGACGGGGATTGCCAGACCGGCACCGAGATCTTCCTGCTCCTCGTGGAGGAACTGGTGGACAGCCTCGCCGACGCCCTGGAGGAGATGGGCGCAGACCTCGACGCGCTCTCCACCCGAATCTTCGATTTCGACGTGAGGGCAGGGGGCGTCGCCGGCGATTCCGGCAAGACCCCGCGCCGGCGCGACCTCGCGCTGCGTCGCATCCTCCGCAGCGTCGGCCGGCGGGGCAAGGCGCTCGGCAAGATCCGCTCGAGCCTGCTCGGCCTCGAGCGCATCCTCCCCTTCGTCGCCGGCGAGTGCGAGCACCTCCTCGGCGCCACGGAGATGCCGCGCTTCGAGACCCTGCGCCGGGACATCGCCTCCCTCGACGAGTTCGAGATCCGGCTTTCGGAGAACGTGCAGTTCCTCCTAGACGCCACCCTCGGCCTCATCAACATCGAGCAGAACAACACCTTCCGCGTGCTGACCGTGGTCTCGGTGGTGGGCGTGCCGCCGACCCTCATCGCCTCCATGTACGGCATGAACTTCAAGCACATGCCGGAACTCGACTGGGTCTATGGCTATCCCTATGGTCTGTCGCTGATCGTCATCAGCGCGATCATCCCGGTCGTCTTCTTCAAGCTGCGCGGCTGGTTCTGAGGCGGGGCCGCCTCGGCGGATTCGGGATTTAGGGAAATCTTTTCGGGCCGGCGCGCAAGGATCGGGAGCAGAGCCGGGCACCCGGCGACCAGAGTCGACCGCATGGCCGTGATCGCCGCCTTCATCCTGAATGCCGGGCTCAATTTCTGCCTCGGCCTGCTCCTCGCCAAGCTGATGGGGCCGGCGGATTTCGGCCTGTTCGGCCTCGCCACCACGGGCGCCGTGGTCCTCAACACCCTCGTCTTCGAATGGCTTCGGCTCTCGGCGACCCGGTTCTATTCCAACCGCGTCCGGCAGGAGGAACCCTGGATCCGTCACGGGCTGGACCGCGCCTACGCCGTCCTCGCCCTCGTCCTGCTGGTCGCCTCCGCCCTGTTCGCGGTGGTCGGCGCGACGGTGGAGATGGATGCGCAAGGGCGCTTCGCCATCGCGGCGGGGGCAGGGATGGCCGCCTTCGGCATCGGCCTGTTCGATTATCACGCGGCCCTGACGCGGGCACGCTTCGACGGCGGCCTCTACCTGAAGCTGACCATCGTCAAGAACGGCCTCGCCTTCCTGCTCATGGCGGGGGCGGCCTGGCTGTTTCCTCAGCCGGTCTGGGTCCTCGTCGCCTGTGGGCTCAGCCAGTTCCTGCCCGTGATCGTGCTGCGCAGGCCCCTGCTCGATCCGAAGGTGCCCATCGTCCGCGTGCGCATGGGCGAGACCTGGCGGCTGTTTCGCGCCTACGGGCTGCCGCTCATCGCCGCGAACGCGATCTACCAGATCACGCCGTTCCTCAACCGCAGCGCCATCGCCATGTGGTTCGGACTGGCGGAGGCCGGCTATTTCGCCCTGGCCGCCGACGTCGCCACCCGCAGCCTCAGCATGATCGGCACGGCCCTCGATCTCATCCTGTTCCAGCTCGCCGTGCGGGTGGACGAGCACGAGGGCCACGTGGCGGCCGAGGCCCAGATCGGCCGCAACGCGGGCATCGTGGTGGCGCTGATGGTGCCCTGTGCCGGCGGACTCTGGGCCGTGCTTCCGGCGATCCAGGGGCTCATCGTGCCGGAGGCGTATCGCGGGCCCTTCGCCCTCTACGCGATGATCCTCATCCCGGGCCTGCTCTGCGGCACGCTGCTCAATTTCGGCCTCAACCCGATCTTCCAGATCCGCCGCAAGACGGTGCCGGTCATCGCCGCCGCCATCGTCGGCCTTGGCGTCAACGCCGCCTGCCTGTTCGTGCTGCCCGCGCATTTCGGGGCGCCCGGCATCGCCATTGCGCAGAGCGCCGGCCTCGTCGCCTCGACCCTGTGGCTGGCGGTCCGCGCTCTCACCGGACCGCAGCGCCTGCGGATCGACTGGTGGGACGTCTTTGCCGCCTGCACCGCCACCCTGGCGATGATGGCCTGCCTGGCACCGTTCCGGCACATGGACCCGGCCCTGGCCCTCGCCATCTCCCTGCCCCTCGGCGTGCTGGTCTATGCCCTGCTCGTGGCGCTGTTCGACATCGCCGGCCTGCGCGGCCTCGCTGCCGACTATCTGCGGCAGCGCGCCGTCACTCCGACGGCCTGAGACAGGAGCGCCGCTTGAAAGGGTGGCATCGCTTCCCGCATATGGTTCGGCAAAGGATGCCAGTGAGCATCACAACGGGCGGGAAACGATGCGGACATACGAGCCTCAGGACGAGGGCGAGGCGCAAGCCATCGTCGCCGATGCCGCCGCCCGCGCCGAGCCGATGCGTCTCGTGGGCGGGGGCACCAAGGCCGCCATCGGCCGCCCGGCGCAGGACGAATCGACCCTCTCCTCCCTGAAACTCTCCGGCATCACGCTCTACGAACCGGCCGAGATGGTAGTCGCCGCCCGCGCCGGCACCCCCCTCGCGCAGGTCCAGGCCCTGCTGGCGGAACGCGGCCAGATGCTGCCCTTCGAGCCGATGGATCACCGCATCCTGATGGGCTCGGCCGGCGAGCCGACCTTCGGCGCAGTGGCGGCCACCAACAATGCCGGACCGCGCCGGATCAATGCGGGTGCGGCCCGCGACAGCCTGATCGGCGTCCGTTTCGTCAACGGACGCGGCGAGGCCATCAAGTCCGGCGGCCGGGTGATGAAGAACGTCACCGGCCTCGACCTGGTCAAGCTCATGGCCGGCTCGTGGGGCACCCTCGGCCTTCTCACCGAGGTGACCTTCAAGGTCCTTCCGGTGCAGGAGCGGACGGCGACCCTGGCCTTTTCCGGCCTCGACGATGCAACGGCGGTGGCCGCTCTCAGCGCCGCCCTCGGATCGCCCTTCGAACTCACGGGCGCCGCTCACCTGCCGAGCGGCCTCGACGGGCCGAGCCCCCGAACCCTGATGCGCCTGGAGGGCTTCTCGGACTCCCTCGATTACCGCCTGGGCGAGTTGCGCAAGCTCCTGCGGCGCTTCGGCGAGCCGGAGATCATCGAGGACGGGATCGGCGCCGTCCTGTGGGCTGCGATCCGCGACGTGATCCCGCTGACGGAACCGCGCGCGGCCGCCGTATGGCGGATCTCCACCGCGCCGACCAAAGGACCCGCCGTCACCGCCGCCATCGCGGAGCGGCGCCAGGCGCGCTGGTTCTACGATTGGGGTGGCGGCCTCGTCTGGCTCGCCACCTCGGCCGAGGGTGATGCCGGCGCCGAGACCATCCGCGACGTCCTGCGCACCACCGGCGGGCACGCCACCCTGGTGCGGGCGCCGGACGCGGTCCGCGCGGCCACCGCCGTCTTCGAGCCCCTGTCCGATCCCCTGCTGCGGATGACGGCCGGGATCAAGGCGGCCCACGATCCGAAGGGGGTGTTCAACCCCGGCCGGATGTATGCGGGCATCTGACTGTCGCGGGGCGAGCGCTCGTGGGGACCGCTTTCGCCGGTCTGGCCCGTCGGAGTGCGGCAGGCTGCCGCTTAGAGCTGTTCCAAGCCTCGGCTTCCGTCGAGATTCCCTCTAAGCTGCGGGAAACAGCGCCGGGCGGCGGAAGATCGCCAGGATGGCTGACGTGATCGGGACCCCGAGGAAACGCCGTGCAGACCAATTTCAGCCTGACGCAACTCGCCGAGCCGGCGATGGCGGCGTCCGAAAAGATCCTGCGGACCTGCGTGCATTGCGGGTTCTGCACCGCCACCTGCCCGACCTATCTCCTCCTCGGCGACGAACTCGATTCCCCGCGCGGCCGCATCTACCTCATCAAGGACATGCTGGAGGGCGGCAAGCCGGCGACACCGGAGGTGGTCAAGCATGTCGACCGCTGCCTGTCCTGCCTGTCCTGCATGACAACCTGTCCCTCCGGCGTGCATTACATGCACCTCGTGGATCACGCCCGCACGCATATCGAGGAGACCTATCGCCGGCCCTTGAGCGACAGGCTCCTGCGCAGCGTCCTCGCCTTCGTGCTGCCCTATCCGAACCGCTTTCGGCTCGCGCTTCTCGCCGCCAAGATCGGCTCGCCGTTTCGGCCCCTCGTCGCGCAGTTGCCCCGTGTCGGCAACCGCCTCGCCGCGATGCTCGACCTCGCCCCCGCGCTCCTGCCCAACCGCACCGTCAACGACCGGCCCGGCACCTTCCCCGCCGACAACCGCGCGCGGGAGGCGAGCGCCCTGCTCCAGGGCGAGGCCGCACCCGCCCGCGCCGGCCGGGTCGCCCTCCTGCGCGGCTGCGCCCAGAGCGTGTTGCGGCCGGATTTCAACGAGGCGGCGGTCCGGCTTCTCACCCGCCACGGCGTCGAGGTGGTGCAGGCGAAGGGGGAGGGGTGCTGCGGCGCGCTCACCCACCATATGGGCAAGTCCGAGACCTCCCACGCCCAGGCCAAGCGCACCATCGATGCGTGGATCGCCGAGATGGACGGCGACGGTCTCGACGCGATCATCGTCACGGCCTCGGGCTGCGGCACGACGATCAAGGATTACGGTTTCATGTTCCGCGACGACCCGGCCTATGCCGACAAGGCGGCACGGGTCTCGGGCCTCGCCAAGGACGTGACAGAGTATGTGGCGAGCCTCGGCCTGATGCCGCCGCTGTTCGAGAGCGACCTCGTCGTCGCCTACCATTCCGCCTGTTCGATGCAGCACGGCCAGGGCATCCGCACCGAGCCGAAGAATCTGCTCAAGAAGGCCGGCTTCACCGTGAAGGACGTGCCCGAGGGCCATATCTGCTGCGGCTCGGCCGGCACCTACAACATCCTCCAGCCGGAGATCGCTGGGCGCCTGCGCGACCGGAAGGTGGCCAATATCGAGCGCATGCGCCCCGACCTCATCGCCACCGGCAATATCGGCTGCGCCACGCAGATCGGGAACGGCACGCGCATCCCCATCGTGCACACGGTGGAACTGCTGGACTGGGCGACGGGCGGGCCGAAGCCGGCGGTGCTGGAAGGATTGGGCGGGACGCGGGTGCTGGAGGCGGCGGAGTAAGCTCGAAGCGACGCGAAGACCTTCGCATTTCGCCAAAACCTGCGCGTTTCCCGTCAATGGCTCGGATCGGCAGCGGACGGGAAGACGGGGTTCAGGGGGTTCCGGGTTCGGTCACCGGAATCCAGCGAAAGCCCGTTCCTCTCGGCTCGACATGGCCGAGCGATGGGAACGCGGTGTGATAGCCTGCGACCAGCAGCCTTTCGGTGGCGGCCATCGCGTAGATCGCCCGACGGGTCGCGATGCCCTGATCCTTGTCGAGATCGAACAGGGCGTGCCATTCCGGGTGGCTCAGGGACGCCACCTCGTGATGGGCGCAGTCGCCCCACACGAGCATCCGATGCCCCTCGCTCTCGCAATGGAAGGCAAGGTGCCCCGGCGTGTGTCCGAAGGCGGCCACCACGTCGATGCCGGGCGCGACCGTGTCGCCAGGTCCGACGAAGCGGATGCGTTCGCGTAGCGGGACGAGGTGGCTGCGCACCACCGCGGCTGATCGGTAGGTGTTGCTGTCCGTCGGCGCCGACAGGCGCTCCTCCGCGGTCCAGAAGCGGTATTCGGCCTCTCCCACGACGTAGACCGCGTTGGGAAATTGCGGAACGCCGCCCTCCAAGAGGCCGCCGATATGGTCCGTATGGCAATGCGTGATCACCACGAGGTCGATCGTCTCCGGCGTGATTCCGGCGCGCCGTAGCGCCCGACCCAGCCGCCCTCCCGCCGGCCTGGGGATGAAGCCGACTTCGCCGTTTCCGGTATCGAAGAGGATGCGCTGTGTGCCGGTCTCGATCAGCGTCGGGGTGAAGCCCGGTGTGAACCGGTCCGGGGCAAGCCGGTTCTCCTGCATCAGCGCTTGCACCTCCGCTCTCGGGCGGTCCTCGCCGACGATCGGCCATGGCCCGTCGATGGTCTCCTCCGCGTCGAGCAGGGTAGTGATGGTGAAGGCGCCGAGCCGGATGCGCCGCGACGCAGGTGCCTCGGCGAGGGCGGCTGCCCCGGCCAGGGCCGGCCTCGCGCCGGAAAGAGCGAGGCCCGCGAGGGCGCCCGTGACAAGGCGGCGGCTCAATGTGATCATCGTCGCAGGATCTCCGGCTGACCCCGCCGCGCCGGCGGGCCGCGAGGCGGGGATCACCGGCCTAGCGCGTGGGGAGGGGGCACCGCTTGAACGAACGTGCTGGCCCAGCGCTCGGCCCCCTTTGGCACGTCGAGGGCGGGCACACCTTCTTTGCCGGACCGCTCGGCTACAATGCCAGCCACCAGCACGGTGCGCCGGTCTATCTGGCGGGCCTGTATGGACCGTTCCGCATCCGGTTCAGGCCCGGTCCGTGGATCGCCTGCCGCACGGCCTTCGTCCCAGCGGGGATGCGGCACGAACTCGATTGCGCCGGCGATCCCTTGGGTGTCCTCTATCTCGAGCCGGAGGCCGGAGCGCGGGCTCTCCTGGGCCTGATCGCAGCCGGCGAGGACATCGACGGCGCACGCGTCGCCATGCGGGGTGAGATCGAGCCCCTTCGTGCGCTCTACGAATGCCGGCGCGCCACGGTTTGGGCCGGGCAGGCCATCGCCGATCTCGCCGGCTTCGCGGTGCGTCGGAGCGGACCGACCCTCGATGGGCGCATCACCCGAATCATGGCCGACCTCGGCACCTGCCAGGACACGGGCATGTCGGCGCCGCGCCTCGCGGCATCCGTCGGGCTGTCCTCCTCGCGGATGCAGCACCTGTTCACCCGCGAGGTCGGGGTTCCGTTCCGGCGCTATCGGTCGTGGTTGCGGATGCGGCAGGCTATCGGAGCCGTCATCCGGGGCGAAACCTTCACCGGGGCGGCCCACGACGCCGCCTTCGCCGACCAGGCCCATTTCGCCAACGCCTTCCGGGAGACGTTCGGCGCACCCGCCTCGGCGAGCCTGGTCGGTATCCGGCGGCCATAGCCGTTACGCGGCGGCGGCGAGGGCCTTCAGGTCGGCGCCGCGCGCCATGTGAACGGAAGCGTCGAGAATCTCGATACCGACGACGCGTCCCTCGCCATCGAGATCGAAGATGATCCCGGGCCGGACTTCCTCGCTCTCGACAATGGTCTCGTCCGAGAAGCCCAGATAGAGCGCATCGACCCGAGCATCATAGCTGGTTTTCATCGGTTCAGCCTCCGTGTTCGATTTCGATCGAGGAATGCCGTGATCACCTGAATCTCGACGGATGCGTCTTCGTATATCACGCGCAGTACGCGTCCGTCGCATTCCGGAAGTGAGCGATAGGCACGAACGCGTTCCGGATGATCGGGGTCAGGCTCGAGGAAGTCCGGTTGCCTGATCGTCCGTTCGATCCACTCGCGATCCAGTCCACGTCGCGCGAGACGCTGGTCGGCGTGATCGATGAAGACGATCGGCTTCATCGCCTCCGGTCCAGGAGCGCATTCAGCACGAACACGCGGATCGCCGACGACAGGTTCTGCTCGCCCCGCGCCTCGTCGATCTCGCCGATCAGCACCTGAACCGACTGCTCGCGGGCGGCGGCGATCTCGCGCAAAGCCTCCCAGAACGGCGTCTCCAACGAAACGCTGGTCCGGTGACCGGCGATCATCACCGAGCGTTTGGTGGTGCCGGTGGTCATCGGGCGCGCAACCCTCCCCCCTCTGCGGGGGAGGGTGCCTGCGGAGCAGGCGGGAGAGGGGGCGACCTCTCCGGATAGGGCGTTCCCCTCTCCCGACCCTCGCTCACGCGAGGGCCACCCTCCCCCGCAGAGGGGGGAGGGCTTGGCGGCGGCGTCGCGGCCACCCTCACCCGTCCGAATCCGGCCCTACGAGCTTGTGGCCCTCGTGGCGTGAGAACTCGATGGCCTTCTTGGCCTCGGCCAGGGTCCTGGCCTTCTTCGGCCGGCCGAAGGCGATGCGGTTGTCCTCCGCCTTCGCCTCCTTCTCGGCCCGCGCCTTGCCCTTGCGGACCGAGCGCAGGTTGATGATCTCGGCCATGAGCTTTCCCGTCAGTCGACGCTCGGCGCCAGCATGGTCTCGGGGCGCACGACGCGGTCGAACTCCTCCTCCGTGACGTAGCCGAGACGCAGGGCCTCTTCCTTCAGGGTGGTACCGCGCTTGTGCGCTGTCTTGGCAATCTCGGCGGCCTTGTCGTAGCCGATGGAGGGGGCGAGCGCCGTCACCAGCATGAGCGAGCGGCTCATCAGGTCGGCGATCTTGTCCTCGTTGGCCTTGATGCCGACGACGCAATTGTCGGCGAAGCTCACGGCCGCATCGGCGAGGATGCGGATCGATTGCAGCACCGCGTTGGCGATGACCGGCTTGAACACGTTGAGCTCGAAATTGCCCTGGGAGCCGGCGAAGCTCACCGTGGTGCCGTTGCCGATCACCTGGGCGCAGACCATGGTCAGGGCCTCGCACTGCGTCGGGTTGACCTTGCCCGGCATGATCGACGAGCCCGGCTCGTTCTCCGGCAGGGAGAGTTCGCCGAGGCCCGAGCGCGGGCCCGAGCCGAGGAAGCGGATGTCCTGGGCGATCTTGAACAGGCCCGCCGCCAGGGCCGAGAGCGCCCCTTGTGTGAACACGAGGGCGTCGTGGGTGGCTAGCGCCTCGAACTTGTTGGCGGCCGAGGTGAAGGGCAGGCCGGTCAGTTCGGCGACCTTGGCCGCGAACTTGTCCGCGAATTCCGGATGGGCGTTGAGGCCGGTGCCCACCGCCGTGCCGCCCTGGGCCAGCGCCAGCACGCCCGGAAGCGTCGCTTTCACCCGCTCGGTGCCCAACGCCACCTGTGCGACGTACCCCGAAAATTCCTGGCCGAGGGAGACCGGCGTCGCGTCCTGCAGGTGGGTGCGGCCGATCTTGACGATGGATGAGAACGCCTCGGACTTCGCCTGGAGCGCGTCGTGCAGGTGCTTCAGGGAGGGCAGCAGCCGGTCGTTGATCTCGCGCGAGACCGCGATGTGCATCGCCGTGGGGAACACGTCGTTGGAGGATTGGCCGCGATTCACGTGGTCGTTGGGGTGGACCGGCGACTTGCCGCCCCGCTTTCCGCCGAGCAGCTCGTTGGCCAGGCTCGCGATGACCTCGTTGGCGTTCATGTTCGACTGGGTGCCCGAGCCCGTCTGCCAGACCGCGAGGGGGAATTCCTGGTCGTGCTCGCCGGACACCACCTCGGCGGCGGAAGCGGCGACAGCCTGGGCCACCTTTGGGTCGAGGGCGCCGAGATCCTGGTTCACCAGGGCGGCGGCCTGCTTCACCAAGCCCAGCGCATGGACGAGGGGGGCCGGCATCTTCTCGGTGCCGATCTTGAAGTTCTGGATCGAGCGCTGGGTCTGCGCGCCCCAGTAGCGATGGGCCGGAACCTCGATGGGGCCGAACGTGTCGGACTCGGTCCGGGTGCCGGACGTATCGGTGGGGCTTTCGAGCGGCGACATCGTGGCCTCTTAGATGGCGGGGTCTGCGGCCCTACTTAAACGGTGCGGCGCGAAACCGCGATGGTGCTTTCCTTCAAAGGCGTCACAGGTCGATGCCAGAGTCAGGCACCGTCCCCGCGTCGAATCCAACGAGGATACCTGCCGATGCCCGTGGACACAGCGACCATGGAGCCCGATGCCCTGCCGCGTTTCCGCCCCTCGGTTCCCCGCCCACGACGCGAACAGCCGGGCTTGCTCGCCTTCCTCAAGGCGGTGCGCGCCAACCCGATCACCACCTGGCTCGACGAGCATTTCGTGGAGCCCGTGGTGGCGCGCGAAGGCGCCATGGGCCGCGTCACCGTCGTCAGCGACCCGGCCCTGATCCGCTACCTCTTCGTGGAGAACGCCGCCAATTATCGCAAGGACGACCTGCAGCGCCGGGTTCTCGCGCCTGGGCTCGGCAACGGCCTGCTCACGGCGGAGGGCGAGGAGTGGAAGCTGCAGCGGCGCACCCTGGCGCCGATCTTCTCGGCCCGACACGTCCTCGGCTTCGCCGCTCCGATGAACGAGGCGGGCGCGCGGATCGGTCGCCGCCTCGCCCGGCGCGACGCCACCACCGTGGACGTGCCCCTGGAAATGACCCGCGTCACCCTCGACGTGCTGGAGAGGACGATCTTCACAGAGGGTCTTTCCAGCGACCCCGATGCGTTGGGCCGCGCCATCACCCGGTTCCTCGAATCGGTCGGGCCGGTGGACCCGATGGACGTGTTCGGCGTGCCGGCCTTCGTGCCGCGCATCGGCCGGCTCCGGGCGCGGCCGGCGATCCGCTTCTTCGAGGAGGTGGTGAACGCCCTCATCGCGCGCCGGCGCACCCAGCTCGACGCCGGAACGGCGCCCTCCGACCTTCTGACCCTGCTGCTTCAGGCGCAGGACCCGGAAACCGGCAAGGGCCTCAGCGATCTGGAAGTCAAAGCCAACATCGTCACCTTCATCGCCGCCGGTCACGAGACCACGGCGAACGCGCTCACCTGGGCGCTCTATTGCCTGTCGCAGGATCACGAGGCCCGGGCGCGCGTCGAGCGCGAGGTCGATGCGGTGCAGGGCGACGGGTTCGATGCCGACGCGCTCCCCTTCACCAAGGCGGTGATGGAAGAGACGATGCGGCTGTTTCCGCCGGTGCCGTTCCTGAGCCGTCAGGCCATCGCGGAGGACCGGATCGGCCGGATCAAGATTCCCAAGGGCTCGCTCATCATGGTGGCGCCCTACGTGCTCCACCGCCACCGCACCCTGTGGGACGATCCGGAGGCGTTCATGCCGGAGCGCTTCCTGCCGGAGAACAGAGCGACCGTTCAGCGCTTCTCCTATCTGCCGTTCGGCGCGGGACCCCGCGTCTGCATCGGCCAGAGCTTCTCGCTGCAGGAGGCGGTGATCGTGCTGGCACATATCGCCCGCGCCGCGCGCTTCTCGCTGGCGCCCGACCACGCCCCCGTCACGCCGCTCCAGCGGGTGACGCTGCGGCCGGAACATGGCTTGCGGATGCAGGTGAAGCGGCGGGGCTGAGCCCGCTGCGGCAGGTCGCGGATCATACTCCACTGCGCCGCAGGTTTACGGGAAAGGAGTGCGGGGTTTCACGACCGAGGTCGCGCAGACTCAGTGTGACCCGCACGCCTTCCCCAGACGGCTACGGCACCCACACAATTCGCAGGCCGCTCAGGTCCCCTCTCCTTCCAGGAGAGGGAGCGCGTCGCGCCCCATGTTCGATGCCTTCGGCTGGATAAAAATAGCCGTCGTGCAAATATGTGGATCCAGTAGCCGTAAACGGATGGAGCGAAGCGGAGCCCGATCCGTAGTGCAGCGCGGAAAGCCGCGAAGCGACTTTAGATCTCAGCTCTTCTTTCGGAACGCGTCAAGGCTGACGACTTCGGCACCGGCCTCGCCGCCTTCGGGCTTCTTGGCCGCGGGGCGGGCCGGCTTGCCGTCGGGGCCGTCCTCGGTCTTGTCGAGGTTCTGGCTCGCGCCCTGCGCGGGCAGGAGCTTGGGGGCGCTGGCGCCGATCGCCGAGACGGCGTTGCCCTTCGGCATGATCTCGCTCGGCTCGGAGGCCGCGCCCCGCGCAGCGTTCTTCGTACCGGGAGGTTGCGGCGCATCGTCCTGCGCGTCTTCGTCCGCCGTCTCGTTGAGGTCGAACTTGAGGCCGAACTGCACCGAGGGATCGAAGAAGCCGCTCAAGGCGTCGAACGGTACAAGAAGGCGCTCGGGGACGCCGGAGAAGGACAGGCCGACCTCGAAGGAATGCTCGGTGACGCCGAGATCCCAGAACTGGTGCTGGAGGACGATGGTCATGTCCTGGGGGTACTTTTCCCGCAGGCGCTGCGACATCCGAACCCCCGGCGCCTCCGTCCGGAACGACACGTAGAAATGGTGCTCGCCCGCGAGACCTTCGCGGGCCGCGTCGGTCAGCACCTTGCGCACGACGCCGCGCAGGGCATCCTGAACCAGGAGGTCGTAACGGATGAGATCGTCTGCCATCGCTTGTCGCTTTGCCCGGTACCTGCCGGAATGTCGCGCCGACGGCGCACCGGGTCGGTGAATTGACGTGAAGGCTTGCCGGACTCGGGCGCCGGTTTCAATCGCGCCGTTCCCACCGTGGTCTCCACGGGGGGCGGTGAATTGACACCGTATCCACGTACCCGGGATTCTGGTGAAAGCGCCGGGATCGAGCGGCCTTGGCCGAAGATTGTCAGGCACCCAGTTCGGCCTCGCGACCGAACGACACGAATATAGAGGGAGCGGCGTCGCTTTTGAAGCCCGATCCTGACGTGGAGTTGTCCGACGACCGGGCAATCGACGCAATGCCGGCCGCCACCGGTGGCGCGCGGCCGCGCCGTTCCCCGATCCGCCTCGCCACGGCGGCTTTTCGCGATGCCATAAGCCTCGTCCTGGCGACGTTGTTCGTGATGGTGGCCGCGGCCATCGCCGCCCTGCTCATCGTGCGCGTCGGCGCGGACATCCTGCAAGGCATAGACCCGTTTGTCACCGAGGCCCGCCGCCCCCGGTTGTATCCGCAGCAGCTCGTCCTGCGCGAAGTGGCGAGCGATATCCTGCGGCAATGCCTCATCGTCGCCATCGTGGTCGGCTCGGCGATCCGGTCCAGTGGCGCGGCGTGGCGTGCCAGGCTCGCGCTGACCCCCGTCGAGGCGCCGGGCCTCGCGCCCTCGCGGCTGCTGGCCATCCTCCTGCTCTGGCCGGTGCTCCACATCCTGTGGGTGATCGGGACGGCGGACGTCTTCCACATGGCGTTCGGCCGCAATGTCGGCCTGTCGCCGCTGCTCAGCAGGACCGGGGCCATCGCCTGGCTCGCCTTCACCATCGTGCTGGCGCCGGTGGCGGAGGAAGTGCTCATGCGCGGGGCGATGTTCGAGCGCGCATCGCGCTTCCTCAAGCCGTGGGGTGCGATCCTCTCCACCTCCGCCCTGTTCGTGCTGCTTCACATCCAGATCGGCAGCATCGCCCGCCCGGTCTCGCTCATTCCCCTCGCCCTGATGCTCGGCTGGCTGCGCTGGCGGACAGGGCGGCTCTGGCCCTGCATCCTGCTCCACGTCTGGAGCAATTTCGCCGTGGTCGCCTACTTGCTGTGGCCGGCACCCTCCTGAGCGCTCGCCTCGCGGCCCGGTTCGCGGTATCGCGGGAGACGCAACACGGGACCCCGATGCACGCCTATCATCAGCTCCTCGAACGCATCCTCACCGAGGGAACGCGCAAGGACGACCGGACCGGCACGGGGACGCTCTCGGTCTTCGGCCACCAGATGCGCTTCGACCTGGCGGAGGGCTTTCCCCTCGTCACGACGAAGCAGCTGCACCTGCGCTCGATCGTCCACGAATTGCTGTGGTTCCTCACCGGCGACACCAACGTGCGTGCCCTGCAGGCCAACGGCGTCACGATCTGGGACGAATGGGCCGATGCGAACGGCGATCTCGGGCCGGTCTACGGGAAGCAATGGCGCTCGTGGGCAAAGCCCGACGGCGGCGCCGTGGACCAGATCTCCTGGCTCGTCGACGAGATACGGCGAAACCCCGATTCCCGCCGGCTGATCGTCTCGGCCTGGAACCCGGCCGACCTCGACAGGATGGCGCTGGCGCCCTGCCATTGCCTGTTCCAGTTCTACGTGGCCGATGGCCGCCTCTCCTGCCAGCTCTACCAGCGCTCGGCCGACGTGTTCCTCGGCGTGCCGTTCAACATCGCCTCCTATGCGCTGCTCACGGCGATGATCGCCCAGGTCACGGGCCTGGAGCCCGGCGATTTCATTCATACCCTGGGCGACGCCCATCTCTACGTGAACCATCTCGATCAGGCCCGGCTGCAGCTGACACGAGATCAGCGTCCTCTGCCGCGCCTCGTCCTCGCCCCGGAGGTCCGCTCGCTTTTCGATTTTCGATTCGAGGACATCGCCATCGAAGGCTATGCGCCCCATCCCGCCATTCGCGCGCCGGTGGCGGTCTGATGGCGTCCGGCACCCATCGCCCCCGCATCAGCCTCATCGCGGCGGTGGCCCGCAACGGAATCATCGGCCGCGACAACGGCCTGATCTGGCGCCTCGGCAGCGACCTGCGCCGCTTCAAGGCGCTGACCATGGGCAAGCCGGTCCTGATGGGCCGCAAGACCTACGAATCCATCGGCCGGCCGCTGCCGGGCCGGCGCATCATCGTGCTGACCCGCGACCGGTCGTTCTCGGCGGCGGAGGTGGCCGTCGTCCACGATTGGGCGGGCGCCCTGGCGGCGGCGGGGGAGGCGGAGGAGCTGATGGTGGCGGGGGCGGCGAGATCTATGCCCTGGTGCTGCCCCATGCCGACCGCATCCACTTCACTGAGGTCGAGATCAGCCCGGAGGGGGATACGGTATTCCCGGCCTACGAAGCGGCCGATTTCCAAGAAGTCTCGCGTGTCGCGCACCCGCCCGGCGATCGGGATGAATGCGCCTTCGCGTTCGTTGATCTGGAACGGGTCCGGTAACTCTACGCCGCGACGCATCGCGCAAGAGCGCTCGGCGCTGTTGCCTTTCCTCTTCGCGATGCCCACTTGCCAGCCTTGACAGGACGGAGTGGCGACACTCAGTACCGTGGGACGGATCGGCCCGAGGCGAGCGCGCGCCGGGTCGGCCCCGAACGACACTGCCCTCAGCAGGAGATATCGGCGAGCATGCCTTGGAGCAATCAAAGCGGCGGCGGTGGCGGCAACGGGGAGGGCCCTGGGGCCGTGGCGGCGGCGGCAATGGAGGCGGGGGCGGCCCGTGGGGTAGCGGCGGGGGCGGCGGCGGCGGAAAGACGCCTCCGGACCTCGAAGAGATCCTCCGTCGCGGCCAGGACCGCCTGCGCGGGATCATCCCGGGCGGTTCCATGGGCGGCGGAAAGGGTGTCGCCATAGCCGGCGGCATCGTCCTGTTCGTCTGGCTCGCCACCGGCATCTACACGGTCGCACCGCAGCAGGTCGGCATCGAGACCATCTTCGGCCGCTACACCAACACCACCGGGCAGGGCCCGCATTACAACTTCCCCTATCCGATCGGCGCGGTGACGAAGCCGAATGTCGGGCAGGTGAACAGCGTCCAGATCGGCTACCGCGCCGGCGTCGGGTCGCAGTCGCGGTCCCGCGACCTGCCCGAGGAGAGCCTGATGCTCACGGGTGACGAGAACATCGTCGACCTCGATTTCGAGGTGCAGTGGCGCATCAACCCGCTGAAGGCGTCGGACTACGTCTTCAATCTCGAGAACCCCGAAGGCACCATCAAGGCGATCTCCGAGAGCGCCATGCGCGAGGTGATCGGTCGCCGCAACATCCAGGCGATCCTCACCAACGAGCAGTCCAGCGTGGCCCAGGAGGTCAAGGAGATCACCCAGAAGGCCCTCGACGAGTACGGCGCCGGCGTGCGGATCGAGGTGGTCCAGCTCGTGGCGGTCAATCCGCCGCCGGATGTCAGGCCCGCCTTCATCGACGTCAACGCCGCTCAGCAGGATGCCGAGCGCGCACAGAACGAAGCCCGCACCTATGCGAGCCGCGAGGTTCCGCAGGCTCGCGGTAAGGCCTCGCAGATCGTGCAGGCGGCCGAGGCCTACAAGACGCAGGCGACGGCGGATGCCACCGGTCAGGCGGCCCGCTTCCAGCAGGTCTACGAATCCTACAAGCTCGCACCGGCGATCAGCCGTGAGCGCATCTTCCTCGAAACGATGGAGCGGGTCCTGGGCTCGGTCAACAAGGTCATCATCGACCAGAACGGAACCGGCGTAGCCGGTGGTGCAGCGGGCGCGGGCGTCGTTCCGGTGCTTCCGCTGACCGAATTCGGCAACCGCAACGCCAATCCGGGAGCCGCCCGATGAACGGTTCCGCACTCCGCACCGGCGGCGTCTTCCTCCTCGCGGTGATCGCCGTCGCCCTCTACGCATCGGTCTTCACCGTGGGCCAGATGCAGCAGGCGCTCGTGATCCAGTTCGGCCGCGTCCGCACGGTTCTCAACCAGACGGGCACCGAGAAGCCCGGTCTCTACTTCAAAGTCCCGTTCATCGAGAACGTCGTCCTGTTCGACAAGCGCGTCCTCGACCTCGACCTCCCGGTGCAGACGCTCCTGACCGCCGACCGGCAGAACCTCGAAGTCGATGCCTTCGCCCGCTATCGCATCATCGATCCGCTGCGCTTCTACCAGTCCGCCAACAACGTGCTGCGCGCCAACACGCTGCTGGCGAGCTTCACCAACTCGGCGCTGCGCAACGTGCTGGCCCGCTCGACCCGCGACGCCATCGTGCGGACCGAGCGCTCACACCTGATGAACGTGATCCAGGCCGACGTGAACACGCAGGCCAAGGAGCTTGGCGTCGAGATCGTCGACCTGCGTATGACCCGCGTCGATCTTCCGGCGCAGAACTCCACCGCCGTGTACAAGCGGATGATCACTGAGCGTAACCGCGAGGCCGCCGACATCCGCGCCAACGGCGATCAGATCTCGGCGACGATCAAGGCGAAGGCCGACCGTGACGTGACGGTGGTCCTGTCCGAGGCCAACCAGACCGCCGAGACCCTGCGCGGCCAGGGCGACGGCGACCGGAACCGCATCCTCGTCGAGGCTTTCGGCAAGGACGCGGATTTCTTCGCCTTCTACCGGTCGATGCAGGCCTACGAGACGAGCCTGAAGGGGCCGGAGACGCGCCTCGTCATCAACCCGAACTCGGACTTCTTCCGCTACTTCAACGATCCGCAGGGCCGCGCTCCGGCCACCGCCCCGCGGGCCACCGGAGCGGCGGAGGCGGGCGCGACGACCGGCACGACGCGCTGACGCCCGGTCTCATCGCCCGACCGGCCCTTGATCGTCCGCCCCGGCGGACGATCTATTGCCTCGTTCCAACAAGAGGTCGACCATGATTTCCGCTGCGGGCGCCATGACGGCGCGACGTCCCCGGGCATTCCGCCACTCCGCGCGCTCGGCCTTCGCCGCCCTGTCGCTGGCCACCACGGTGGCCGTCACCGGCCTTGCCGGCCCGGCCCTGGCGAAGGGCCCGGAATCGCTGGCCGACCTCGCCGACAAGGTCACCGACGCGGTGGTGAACATCTCGGCCTCCACCACTGTGGAAGCTAAGGCGCCTGGCCGGACGATGCCGCAACTGCCCCAAGGCACGCCGTTCGAGGATCTCTTCGAAGAGTTCTTCAACAAGCGGGGTCAGCGCGGCGAGGGGGATTCCCCGCGCCAACAGTCGCGCAAGTCGAATTCCCTCGGCTCGGGGTTCATCATCGACGCCTCGGGCATCGTGGTGACCAACAACCACGTCATCGGCGACGCCAACGACATCCAGGTGATCCTGCACAACGGCACCAAGCTGAAGGCCGAGATCATCGGCAAGGATCCCAAGATCGATCTCGCCGTCCTGCGGGTGAAGCCCGAGGCCGACAAGCCGCTGAAGGCGGTGCCGTTCGGCGATTCCGAGAAGATGCGCCCCGGCGATTGGGTCATCGCCATCGGCAACCCGTTCGGCCTCGGCGGCTCAGTCTCGGCCGGCATCGTGTCCGCGCGCGGACGCAACATCGAATCCGGCCCGTACGACAATTACATTCAGACCGACGCGGCCATCAACAAGGGCAATTCCGGCGGCCCGCTGTTCAACATGGACGGCGAAGTCATCGGCATCAACACGGCGATCCTGTCGCCGACGGGAGGCTCGGTGGGCATCGGCTTCGCCGTCCCCTCCGCCACCGCCTCGCAGGTCATCGATCAGCTCCGCGAGTTCGGCGAGGTCCGTCGCGGCTGGCTCGGCGTGCGCATCCAGAACGTCGACGACGCCACCGCCGATGCCCTCGGCCTCAAGGGCGGCGCCAAAGGCGCACTGATCGCGGGCGTCGACGAGAAGGGCCCCGCCAAGACGTCGGGCCTCGAGATCGGCGACGTCATCACCAAGTTCAACGGGACTGTGGTGAAATCCTCCAGCGATCTGCCGCGCATTGTCGCCTCCACGCCGGTGGGCAAGGTGGTCGAGGTGATCGTGGTCCGGAAGGGCGCCGAGACGACGAAATCCGTCACCCTCGGCCGTCTCGACGATCCCGAGAAGCCGCAGCTCGCCAACGCCAAGCAGCCGGACGCGGCCGAGCCCGCCATCCGTCAGGCCCTCGGCCTCAACCTGTCGGGGATCACCGACGAGTTGCGCCGCCGCTTCAGCATCAAGGACAGCGTCAAGGGCGTGGTCGTCACGCGCGTCGACCCGAATTCCACGGCCGCCGACAAGCAGATCAAGCCCGGCGAGGTCATCGTGGAGGTCGGTCAGGAATCCGTCTCGTCCCCCGCCGACGTGACGAAGCGGGTGGATCAGCTGAAGAAGGAGAACCGCAAATCGGTTCTCCTTCTCGTGGCGGCCGCATCGGGCGACGTGCGCTTCGTGGCGATCGGTCTCGACTAGGCGCCGTCTTCGTCGACAACATCGGCCCGTCCCGCGCGCGGGATGGGCCTCGCTATGCCGCCCGGCCGGGACATTCGGCTTGTGCGACTCGCCGGCCGGCGCGTAGGCTGATCGCGACGCTCGAGAGATGAGCAACCGATGACGGCGGTCGCCTTCGACACCTTGAAATTCGCCCGCTCCCTTCGCGAGAAGGCGAAGCTGTCGTCCGAACAGGCCAAGGGCCTCGCGGACGCGTTTACGGAACTGTTTCAGGGCGACATCGCCACGAAGTCCGATATCGGATCGGTGAAAGGCGACATCGAGGCGCTCCGCTTGTCGACCCGAGCGGATATCGAAGCGCTCAAGATGTCCACGAGATCAGACCTTCGCGAAGCCGAGGCACGGCTGGAAGCGAAGATCGAAGCCACGAAAGCCAATATCATCAAGTCGATGTTCGGGACGATTGGCTTTCAGACGCTGATCATTCTCGGCGCCGTCATCGCATTGGCACGGATCATCCGCTGACCGGCCGGTGCTAGGCGACGAATTCGTTCGCCCCGTAACCCTGCAGGTAGAGAAGCGCGGTCAGGTCGCCGTGGTCGATGCGGACATCCGCCGCTGCCGCGACCTTGGGCTTGGCGCGGAACGCCACGCCGAGCCCGGCCTCGCCCAGCATGTCGAGATCGTTCGCTCCGTCGCCCACCGCCAGCGTGTCCGCACGGTCGAGGCCGAAACGCGAGCGCAGGGCGATGAGCGTCGCGCGCTTGGTCTCCTTGCCGACGATGGGCTCCAGCACCTCGCCTGTGAGATGGCCGTCCTTCACCCCGAGGGTGGTGGCGTGGGCTTCGTCGAATCCGATGGTCGCCGAGATCGGTCCCGTGAACAGGGTGAACCCACCGGAGACCAGGCAGGTATGGGCGCCGTTGGCCTTCAGCGTCCGGACGAGGCTGCGCCCCCCCGGCGTGAGGGTGATGCGATCCCGGATCAGGTCGTCCACCACGCCCACCGGCAGATCGCGCAGCAGGGCGACGCGTTCCCGCAGGGCCGGTTCGAAGGCGATCTCTCCGCGCATGGCCCGCTCGGTGATGGCGGCGACGCGGTCCTTCAGGCCGATCGTGTCGGCGAGCTCGTCGATGCATTCCTGCTCGATCATGGTCGAATCCATGTCGGCCAGGAACAGCCGCTTGCGGCGGTGGGCGCCGGCCACCTGCACGGCGACGTCGAACGGTTCGGCGGCGAAGGCCGCCCGCAGCCGCCGCGCCATCGCGGAAACGTCCTCCCCGGCGCCGGGAAACGGAATCTCGGCCGCCACCTCGCCATGGAGGATGCGCGGCTGATGGTCGGTCCGCAGCACGGAACGGGCTTCCGCCAGCACCGCATCGGTGATGGCGGGCCGGCTCTCGTTTGCTATCAGGGTCGCGACGAGGGTCATCGGGAGTGTCCACGCCTTGCCGCCGGTCACGGACGGATCACACAGACAGGCGCCCCCGGCGGCGATCCTCATCGCAGGGCCCACCGCCTCGGGCAAGTCCGGCCTCGCGACGGAACTCGCGCGCCGTCACGACGGCGTGGTCATCAACACCGATTCCATGCAGGTCTATGCCGACCTGCGACGGTTGTCGGCGCGGCCGAGCGCCGAGGAGGAGGCGCTGGCGCCCCACCGGCTCTACGGGGAGGTGGATGGCGCGATGAATTACTCGGCCGGGCATTTCGCCCGCGATGCCGCGCGCCTCCTCGTCGATCTGAACGGCCGGCTCCCGATCTTCGTCGGCGGCACCGGCCTGTATTTTCGCGCCCTGGAGGAGGGTTTGTCGGACCTGCCTCCGGTCCCCGAGGAGATCCGAACCGCCCTTCGCGCGCGGGCCGAGGACCGCACCACCGAACGGCTCCATGCCGACCTCACGGAGGTCGACCCCGCCGGGGCCGAAACCCTGCGCCCCACCGACCGCGCCCGGATCATGCGCGCACTCGAGATCTTCGCCGCCACGGGCCGGCCGATCTCGGCCTTTCACGGCGAGCGCGTCGCCGGGCCGCTGGCGGGCAAACGTCTGGTGAAGCTGTTCCTCGCTCCCGAGCGCGAGACCCTGCGCGCCCGGATCGACCGCCGTTTCCTGGCGATGATGGAGGAGGGCGCCCTCGACGAGGTCGCGGCGCTGAGGGAGCGCCGCCTCGATCCGCTCCTGCCGATCATGCGCGCCCACGGCGTGCCGGGACTCATCGCCCATCTCGACGGGACGATCCCCCTCGCCGAGGCGATCCAGCGCGGCCAGGGCGATACAAGGCGCTACGCCAAGCGGCAATTCACCTGGTTCCGCCACCAGATGGGCGAGGATTGGGCCTGGAGCGATCCCGAAGCGGCCCTCGCCGTGGCGACGAGCCTTATTTCTCCAGGCGGGCGATGAGGCTCGACGTGTCCCAGCGGTTGCCGCCCATGGCCTGCACGTCGGCATAGAACTGGTCGACGAGGGCTGTGACCGGGAGCTTGGCGCCGTTGCGCCGGGCTTCGAGGAGGAGGATGCCAAGATCCTTGCGCATCCAGTCGACGGCAAAGCCGAAATCGAATTTCTCGGCATTCATGGTCCGGCCGCGATTCTCCATCTGCCAGGAACCGGCCGCGCCCTTCGAGATCACGTCGAGTACCGCATCCACGTCGAGCTCGGCGCGCTTGGCGAAGTGGATCGCTTCCGACAGGCCCTGGACGATGCCGGCAATGCAGATCTGGTTGACCATCTTGGTGAGTTGGCCGGAGCCGGCCGGTCCCATCAGGCGCGAGGCCTTGGCGAAGCTCAGGATCGCGGGCTCGACCTTCGCATAGGTGGCCTCATCCCCGCCGCACATCACGGTGAGCGCCGCGTTCTCGGCGCCGGCCTGTCCGCCGGAAACGGGGGCGTCGATGAAGCCGAGGCCGAGTTCGGAGGCGGCCTGGAAGAGTTCGCGCGCGACCTCGGCCGAAGCGGTGGTGTGATCGACGAAGATCGCGCCCTTCTCCATTCCGGCGAAGGCGCCGTCCTCACCCAGCGTCACGCCGCGCAGGTCGTCGTCGTTGCCGACACAGGCGAAGACGATCTCCTGCCCCGCCGCCGCCTCGCGGGGCGTCGCCGCGGAGGCGCCGCCATTCGCCGTCACCCAGGCTTCCGCCTTGGCCGTCGTCCGATTGTAGACGGTGACGGCGTGACCTTTTTTGGCGAGGTGACCCGCCATCGGGCCGCCCATCACGCCGAGGCCCAGGAACGCCACCTTCGCCATCATCCGTCTCCATCCGTCATTTCGATGGAGGCGGGTCTAGATTCGATGGTTCAAAGGGTCAAACGCGAGACGGCCTCAGCCGCCGGTGACGCTCATGTGGCGCGGCACGGCGGCCGGACGGGCGCGCTCGATGACGAAGTCGTGGCCCTTGGGCTTGCGCGCGATGGCATCGGTGACGGCCTGCGTGACGAGGGCGTCGTCCGGCGAGGCGCGCAGGGCGTGGCGCAGGTCGGCGGCATCCTCCTGGCCCAGGCACATGTAGAGCTTGCCGGTGCAGGTGAGGCGGACCCGGTTGCAGCTCTCGCAGAAATTATGGGTCAGCGGCGTGATGAAGCCGAGGCGCCCGCCGGTCTCGGCGATGCGGACGTAACGGGCCGGTCCGCCGGTCCGGTCGGGCAGGGGCACCATGGTGTAGCGCTGCTCGAGACGGGCGCGGGCGACGGAGAGGGGCAGGAACTGGTCGGTGCGGTCGCCCTCCACTTCGCCGAGCGGCATGACCTCGATGAGGGTCATGTCCATGCCGTCGCCATGCGCCCAGGCGATCATGTCGGCGATCTCGTCCTCGTTGACGCCCTTCAGCGCCACGGCGTTGATCTTGACCTTGATCCCGGCCTTGCGCGCCTTCTCGATCCCGTCGAGCACCACCTTGAGGTCGCCGCGCCGGGTGACCGCGCGGAACTTGTCGGGGTCGAGGGTATCGAGGGACACGTTCACGCGCTTGACGCCGAGCTCGGCGAGCTCCGGGGCGAAGCGACCGAGCTGCGTCCCGTTCGTCGTCATCGTCAGCTCTTCGAGAGCGCCGCTGCCGAGATGGCGGGACAGCCGCCGGAACAGATGCATGATGTCACGGCGCAGGAGCGGCTCACCGCCCGTGATCCTGAGCTTGCGCACGCCCCGGTCGATGAACACGCCGCAAAGCCGGTCCAGCTCCTCAAGGGTCAGCAGGTCGCGCTTGGGCAGGAACTGCATGTCGTCCGACATGCAGTAGACGCAACGCAGGTCGCAGCGATCCGTCACCGAGATGCGAAGATAGGTGATCGCGCGCTGGAAGGGGTCTATCAAAGGCGCAGGTGCCCTCGATGCGACGCGTTCGGCTAAGGCAACACCCATTGGGGACTCGGGATTGGGGCCTGGGGAAATTTCCGGAGCGTGGTCGCGCGATGAACCTAGCATGTCCGGCATATGAGGCGCGACGGCGGATAGGGCAAGCATACTCGGACGCATGCCCCCTGCGCTCTACACATATATTGCATCCCACCCGCTTTCGGGCATGAGATTTCTCGCATGAGCCAGCATCACGCCGATCCCCACTCCACCGGCCGGCAGGTCGCTCCGCCGGAGCGCTGGCCCACCGAAATCCGCCTGTCCGGCGACAAGCGCACGCTCAACGTCTCCTTCGAGGATGGCGGCAAGTTCGCCCTGCCCGCCGAGTATCTACGCGTGTCCAGCCCCTCGGCGGAGGTGCAGGGCCACTCGCCCTCCGAGCGCAAGGTCATCGGCGGCAAGCGCGACGTGGCGATCCTCTCGGTGGAGCCGGTGGGCAATTACGCGGTCAAGCTAACCTTCGACGACATGCACGATACCGGGCTGTTCGGCTGGGGCTATCTCTACGACCTCGGCCGGGAATACCGGAACCGTTGGGCGACATACCTGTCCGAACTCGAAGAGCGCGGCCTCGTGCGCGACGCCGCCCGGCGTCCCGCCGCCGGCCCCGCCAAGGGCGAGCCCCCGAAGGGCGGGGGAAGCTGCGGCAGCGGGTGCGGATGTCACTGACCGCTACGGCCGATTCCCCTATCGGGGTGACGCCGGTTCCGGCCACCAGCCGCCGCATCCTGGCGCTGGCCCTGCCGATGACGCTGGCCAACGTCACCACCCCGCTCCTCGGCTTCGTCGGGGCGGCGGTGATCGGGCGGCTGGGCGATCCCGCGCTTCTCGGCGCCATGGCGCTCGGGGCGGTGATCTTCGATGCGGTCTTCTGGTCGTTCGGCTCCCTGCGCATGGCGACGGCGGGGCTCACCGCCCAGGCGGCGGGCGCGCGGGATGCCGGCGAGATCGACCGCATCCTCGCGCGCTCCCTGGCGGCGGGCCTCCTCGTCGGCCTCGTCATCACGGCGGCTCAGGGGCCGATCGCCGCCGGGGCCTTCGCGCTCAGCGGCGCCAGCCCGGCGGTGATCGCGGGGCTCGCCACCTATTTCCACATCCGCATCTTCGCGGCGCCCTTCACCCTGGCGAACTACGCCATCCTCGGCTCCGTGCTCGGGCGCGGGCGGACGGATCTCGGCCTCCTGCTGCAGGTGGCCATCAACCTCGTCAACATCGCGCTCACCCTTGTCCTCGTGCTGTGGGCCGATCTCAGCGTCGCGGGTGCCGGCATCGCCACCCTCCTGGCCGAGGCCGCCGGAACCGCCCTCGGTCTCGTCCTCCTGGCGCGGCTCGGTTCGCGACCGTTCTCGGTGCCGTTCCGCGTCGTTCGCGATCCCTTGGCACTTGCGCGCATGCTCAGCGTCAATGCCGACGTGATGATCCGGACCCTGCTCCTCGTCGGCGCCATCGCCCTGTTCTCGGCCCTCGGGGCGCGGTCGGGGGATGTGGTCCTGGCGGCCAATGCGGTGTTGTGGAATCTCTTCCTCATCGGCGGCTTCTTCCTCGACGGGTTCGCCACGGCGGCCGAAACCCTGTGCGGGCAGGCGGTTGGCGCCCGCGACGAGGCCGGGTTCCGCCGGGCGGCCCGGCTCAGCCTCGTCTGGTGCGTCGCCTTCGGTCTGGGGGTGGCGACGCTGTTCCTGATCTTCGGCGCGGCCTTCATCGACACCGTAACCACGAGCCCGGAGGTGCGCGAGACGGCGCGCGCCTATCTCGTCCCCGCCGCCCTCGCGCCCCTCGTGGCCTCGCTGCCCTTCGCCTATGACGGGATCTATATCGGCTCGACCTGGACGCGGGCGATGCGCAACCTGATGATCGCGGCCACCGGCATCTATGCCGTCGCCATCGGCCTCGCCCATGCGGGCGGCTTCGGCAATATGGGCCTCTGGCTCGCCTTCCTGACGCTGCTGGCCGCGCGCGGCGCCAGCCAGGCCCTGGCCTATCCGGGCCTCGCCCGGCGAACCTTCGCGAAACCGTCGGGCGCCTGATCGTCGCACCGGACGGCTGCCGTTCAGCTTCGATCGATAAGGTCCGGTCCTCTCACCTGCCGGGAAACGGAAGCGGACTTGGCCCGCGCCGTCCCATCGGAGTCCCCCGTGCCCTACTCGACCCTCGCCGACGTCGCCCCCGGGATCGACACGTCGCCCCGCTTTCCGAACGCCGCCCCGGACACCGTCATCGCCATCCCGGTCCGCAACGAGGCCGAGCGGATCGAGGCCTGCCTTCGCGCCATCGACGCGCAGGAAGGGGTGCGGCCGGGCAGACTCGGCCTGTACCTGTTCCTCAACAACTGCACCGACGGCACGGACCGGATCGTGGCGGAGCTCGCGCAGGCGATGTCGATCCCCGTCCGCGTCCGGTGCGTGACCTTCGAGGGCGCCCATGCCGGATGGGCGCGCCGCGCCGCCATGGATGCCGCCGCCGAATGGATCGGCCCCGACGGCACGGCCGGCACCATCCTGACCTCGGACGCCGACAGCCGCGTCCCCACGGATTGGGTGGCCCGCAACCTCGCGGCCCTGGATGCCGGCGCCGACGCGGTGGCCGGGCGCATCCAGATCGACGAGGCCGAATGGGCGGCCCTGCCCAAATCCCTGCGCGCGCGCGGCAAGCTGGAGGACGCCTACAGCGATCTCCTGACGGAGCTGGAGGCGCGGATCGACCACGATCCGCACGATCCCTGGCCGTGCCACCGCACGACCATCGGCGCCACGCTCTCCGTCCGGCTCTCGGCCTACCGGCTGGTGGGCGGCATGCCGATGATCCCGCTGGGCGAGGATGGCGCCTTCGTGGCAGCCCTGCTCCAGCACGGTCTCCGGGTCCGGCACGCCACGGACGTGGTCGTCACCGTGTCGGGGCGCCTGGTCGGCCGGGCGCCCGGCGGCGTCGCCGATACGATCCGGGCGCGGTGCGAGATCCCCGACAGCCTGTGCGATGCCCGCATGGAAGCAGTTCCGCGGGCGCTCTACCGGTACCTGTGGCGCCGTCGCCTGCGCCACCTCCACGCCACGGGGCGCCTGGCGACCACGCGGGCCTGGTCGCGCAAACTGGCGATCCCGGCGGCGGAGGCGACCCGGATCGCCCAGCAGCCCCTCGTCGGCCTCGCCGTCGCCGAGATCGAGCGCGTGAGCCCAAAATTGGTCTATCGCCCTCTCGGTCCGAAGCAGTTGCCCCGCCATATCCGCGTGGCGTCCCTCGTCCTCGTCGTGCTGCGCGCGGTCGCGGCGCTGCGGAGCCGCCTGCAATCCCCCGCTACCGCATCGCCCATGCTGCCCGAGGCCAAGGCCATGGCGGGCGATCCCGTCTCCCGCTGACGTTCCGCAGGGCATGACATGCCGGCCGATCAGCCATGGTCGGCGTCGATCTATCGTCGCGTCGCGTTCATCCGGACGACGCGTTGCGCCGTGGTGACGGAGAGGGCCTGAAACGCATCCATCATCCCGCGCATCACTTCGGGCGGTGGCTCCCGCTGGGATTGCGAGGCCATGAACAGCTTCAGGATCTTCCAGCCGAACCTCACCGAGCGGACGATGTAGAGCAGCGGCTCGTAGGAGGATGCGTGATAGGCCTCGATGGCCATCGCGCTGGGAATGCCCGCAAGGCGGGCGAGCGCCACCAGCGCTTCCGTCTTGCGGCCCGAATCGAGCCAGCCGACGATGAGGGTTTCGGTGACCTCGCCCTGGCGGAACTGCTCGCCCACGAACACCTCGGCCGCGAAGATCGCCGGGTCCGGACCGTCCGGCGATGGCAGGGCGGTGCCGCCCCGCCGGGCCTCCTCCCGCTTCAGGATGTCCGGGACGTCGTTACGGGCGCGAAGCCGCGCGGCGAGTTCAGGATCGGACAGGCTCCGGCCGAAGAGCTGCCTGTAACCGTCGAGGGAGAAGCGCGCGCCGGGATTACCCGCCACCGAGCGCGATACCACGGCGTTGCCCCGCTCGACGATGATGTCGGTGAGAAGCGCGACGAGCCTCTTCCGACGGGTGAGGGCCAGAAGCTGGGGCTGGCCGCAGACCCGCGCGATCGCGGTCAGGTCGTCGATGGCCAGCAGCACGGCCGCCTCGAGGGTCGGGACGGACACGGCGGCGGCGGAATCGAAGGCGAGGTCGCGGATCAGGCGCGGCGGCGCGTTCGTGATCGGGGCGAGGCGGCGCGACAGGTCGCTCCTGGCGACCTCTCCCATCGACCGGGCGAGATGCAGCATCACGAGATCGAAGGCGCGGACGTGGTCGGTGCCGAGGCGCGGCGCGTACTCGGCGAAAAGAGAGGCGAGGTTCTGAAGGATCGACTCCAGGCGCTCCGTCGAGGCACTCGCCATGGTGCGGTCGAGTTGCTGAACCAGGGCCACGAGGGGGGTCGCCATAGGCGCTGATGTCTCCGGCCAACCTTGGGTGCCAGCGGGACCGCGGTGACTCGAACTTAGTAGGGCCATCGTTAACGGGCGGTTCGTCCGGCCGACTCGACCCGAGGCGGGTCCGCCGTTCGGGAGGACGGTGCGGCATAGAGGCCGTCGGACGGCCCTCCGGCCGTCGTTCCGAGGGCGGGCGCAACACATTGGAATTGTTCTGATATATCGATTCGGCAAAGAAGCGCCTTTGCATCGGCTGGGCGCTGGTTTACGCGCTAGGGACGATGCGCAAGATCACTCACTCCGCACTGATTTCCGCCTCCCTGCTGGCCTTCGCGGCCCTGGGCACCGGCTTCGCCTCGGCCAAGGAGACGCCGATCGGCCCTCCCATGCTCAAGGACGGGCTGGAAGTGACGGCGGTCTATCTTCAGCCGATCGAGATGGACCCGCCGGACATGATGCGCGCCGCCGCGCAATCCGACATCCACCTCGAAGCCGACATCCGCGCGGCCAAGGACAATCGTAACGGCTTCGCCGAGGGCGATTGGCTCCCCTCCCTCGACGTCAGCTTCGAACTGACGAAGCTGGAGGGCGAGGCCGCCACGGGTCCGAAGGTGAGCGGCTCGCTGATGCCGATGGTCGCCAATGACGGCCCGCATTACGGCGACAACGTCAAGCTGAGCGGCCCCGGCCGCTACCGGCTCAAGCTCACGGTGGCGCCTCCCGGCAAGAACCAGCATTTCGGCCGCCACGTGGACAAGGAGACGGGTGTCGCCGAATGGTTCAAGCCCTTCGACCTGATCCAGGACTTCACCTTCGCCGGCACCGGCAAGAAGGGCGCATATTGAGCACCGTGATGCAGCACGTCCGCAGCCTCGCACTCGCCTGCGCCTTCATGGCGGTCGGCATCGGCTTTGCACCGGCCAACGACATGCCGGTGATCAAGGTCGAGATGAAGGACGGCGTGATCATCCCCGAGATCATCGAGGTGCCGGCCAATACCCGCTTCAAACTGGAGATCACCAATACCGGCGCCTCGCCGGTGGAGTTCGAGAGCATGGAGCTGAAGCGCGAGAAGGCGCTCGCCGCCGGCTCGACCTCGTCCATCGTGTTCCGCACCCTAGACCCCGGCACCTACGACGTGTTCGACGACTTCCATCCGGACGCCAAAGCCAAGCTGGTGGCGAAGTAGCCCGATGGCGGCGAGCGTCTCGACGGACCTGCGTGAAGCCTGGATCGACCAGCGCCTCGCGGAACTCGGCCATTGGCTCCAGCGCCACGGCGGAATCATCCGCAGCGTGCAATGGGCGGTAGTGGCGGTCTATCTCGTCCTCGTGGCCGTGCCGGCCTTCCTGCCCCTGCCGGACCGCACCGCCCATCTCTGGAACAACCTGACGGTCCTCGCGCAGTTCGCGTTCTGGGGCATCTGGTGGCCGTTCGTCCTCGTGAGCATGGTCCTCGTCGGCCGGGCCTGGTGCGGAGTTCTGTGCCCCGAGGGCACGCTGACGGAATTCGCCAGCCGCTGGAGCCTCGGCCGCGCGGTGCCGCGCTGGATCACCTGGGGCGGCTGGCCCTTCATCGCGTTCGCCGGAACCACCGTCTACGGCCAGATGGTCAGCGTCTACGGCTACCCGAAGCCGGTCCTGGCCGTCCTCGGCGGCTCCACCGTGGCGGCGATCGCGGTGGGCCTCGTCTATGGCCGCAACAAGCGCGTCTGGTGCCGCTATCTCTGCCCCGTGAACGGCGTCTTCGCGGTGCTGTCCAAACTCGCGCCGGTGAGCTTCCAGGTGGACCGCCCCGCCTGGGCCGCCTCCGACAAGCCCCAGGGCACTGCCTTCAACTGCGCGCCCCTGGTGCCGGTGAAGACCATGCGCGGGGCCGGCTCCTGCCATATGTGCGGGCGCTGCAGCGGCTATCGCGGCGCGGTTCGCCTCGCCCGGCGCTCCCCGGCTTACGAGATCGTCCACGTGGCCGGCTCCGAGCCGAGCCTCGAACAGACGATCCTCATCCTGTTCGGCATGATGGGCCTCGCGGCCGGCGCCTTCCAATGGTCGTCGAGCCCCTGGTTCATCGACGCCAAACAATGGCTCGCCACCTGGTTCATCGAACACGGCATGGTTTGGCCGCTGGAGACCACCCTGCCGTGGTTCGTGCTCACCAACTACCCCGAGCACAACGACGTCATGACGCTCCTCGATGGCGGCCTACTGCTGGCCTATATCGGTGCCGCGACGATCGTCCTCGGTTTCGGCCTCGCCGCCCTCGTGGCCCTCGCCACGCGCTGCCTCGGCCCCTGGTCCCCGTCGCGCTTCCACCACCTGACGCAGACGCTGATCCCTATTGCGGGATGCGGCGTCTTCCTCGGCCTCTCGGCCCTCACCGTCACCTTCCTGCGCGGGGAGGGGCTTCCATTGCCTTACGTCGCCGAGATGCGGGCCGGGCTGCTCATCGGCGCGAGCCTGTGGAGCGCGTGGCTCGCCTGGCAGGTGGCGGGGCTCACCACCGGCGGATGGCGCCGGGCGGGCGCGACGGCCTGCATCGCCGCCGCCGCCTCCCTGTCGGTCTCCGGCTGGGTGCTTCTGTTCTGGATCTGGTAGAGCGCTCGCACCGCTCGCCCGCGACATCGAAGGAAATCTCCGCATGATCGGAGCATTCGTCATCGCCTTCCGCGAGGTCATCGAAGCCGGCCTCATCATCGGCATCGTGCTGGCGGCCACGCGCGGCATCGCCGGGCGCGGCCGCTGGATCGGCCTCGGCGTGGTCGGCGGGCTCGCAGGCGCCTGCCTCGTGGCGCTCTTCGCCGAAGCGATCTCCGACGCGTTCGAAGGCGCAGGGCAGGACATCCTCAACGCCGCCGTCCTCGCCACAGCCGTCGTCATGCTGATCTGGCACAACACCTGGATGAGCCGCCACGGGCGCGAGCTCGCGGGCGAACTGAAGGCCGCCGGAGAATCCGTGCGCAGGGGCGAGACCACATCCGCCGCCCTGGCCTTCGTCGTCGGCGCGGCGATCCTGCGCGAGGGCGCGGAGCTCGTCCTCTTCCTCTACGGCCTCGTCGCCTCGGGTACGTCCGGCCCCGACCTGCAGATCGGGGCGCTGGCGGGGGTCGGCGCCGGCATCCTGCTGTCGGCGGTGAGCTATTTTGGCCTGGCCGCGATCCCGACCCGCTACGTCTTCTCGGTCACCAGCGCGCTCATCATCTTCCTCGCCGCCGGCCTCGCCGCGCAGGCGGCGCAGTTCCTCACCAATGCCGGGCTGATCACCGTGCTCGACCGGCCGCTCTGGAACACCGCCAACATCCTGTCCGAGGGCAGCCTGGCCGGCCGCGTGCTCCACGCGCTCGTCGGCTATACCGACCGCCCGACGGGGCTTCAGGTCATTGTCTATCTCGGCACGATCCTGGTCATGGTCGCCCTCATGCAATGGTCGTCGGCCGACAAGAGGCGGCGGACCCTGCGGACGGCGTGAACCGGGGAGGCGCACCATGCATGTGAACCACGATTCGGCGGCCCCGGCGGCGGCCCCGATCAGCTTCGACGCTTTCCTGGCCGTCGATATCCGGATCGGCACGGTGGTCTCCGCCGAGCCTTTCCCGCAAGCGCGCAAGCCCGCGCTCAAGCTCGTCATCGATTTCGGGCCGGCCATCGGCACGAAGCGCTCCAGCGCCCAGATCACTGAGCATTACCGCCCGGAGGATCTGGTCGGCCGCCAGGTCGCCGCGGTGGTGAACTTCCCCCCGCGCCAGATCGGCAAGTTCCTCTCGGAGGTCCTGACCCTGGGCTTTGCCGACACGAACGGCGCCGTCGTCCTGTTCCGCCCCGACCATGCCGTGCCGGACGGAAGCCGCCTGTTCTGAAGATCGCTTCAGCGCCGCGAGGCCGCCCCGGCGATCCAGGCGTCGAGGCCTGAAGCGAGCAGCGCAGGGTCGCCGCTGAGCGCCAGGATCTTTTGTCGCCCCGTATCCCCGGTGACGATGCGGATGTCGGATCGGCGCAGGTGCAGGGCCTCGGCGAGGGCGGCGATCAGCGCCGTGTTGGCCGCCCCCTCCACCGGAGGTGCGGCGACCCGCATCTGGACCCAGACGCGTCCGTCGGCGCCCTCCACGAGGCCGTCGAGGCCGGTCCGGCTCGCGCGCGGCGTCAGGCGCACGGCGAGCCGGACACCCTCTCGCGTGGCCGTATAGGGGCGGTTTTCCGTCGAAGGCGTCATGATTCCCTATCCGCGCATGGGCCGGGCCGGATTTCCGCGAACCCGGTGGATGTCCGCGAGGCCCTCGTGGCGATGCGGCGTGATCGGCATTTCGCTGCAGAGGCCACGCCCGCGCCGGTCAAACGCGGGTCATCGACACGCATTTTATATCCGCAGGGCTGTCCCGGCAGCCGTGTTGCATTAAGCTCCGCCGCATCGTCACTGGAATGCGTTCATGTCCGATCTCCGCCTGCGCCGCAGCGTCCTCTACATGCCCGGCTCGAACCAGAGAGCCCTCGACAAGGCGAAGACCCTACAGGCCGATGCCCTGATCCTGGATCTCGAAGACGCGGTGGGACCGGACGAGAAGGTGCTGGCCCGCGAGCAGGTCTGCGCGGCGGTGAAGGGCGGCGGATACGGCGACCGTGAGCTCGTGATCCGCGTCAACGCTCCGCAGACCCCCTGGGGCGAAGCCGACCTGAAGGCGGCGATCGAAGCCCGTCCCGACGCCATCCTGATGCCGAAAGTGTCCTCGCCCGCGGTGCTGGAGAGCATCGCCAACCATCTCGAAGCCCTCGACGCGCCCGAGAGCATCGACGTCTGGGCCATGATCGAGACCCCGGCGGCGATCCTCAACATCCAGGACATCGCCAAGGCCCGGCGCGACCGGCGCACCCGGCTCACCTGCTTCGTCCTCGGGACCAACGATCTCGCCAAGGACACCTGGGCGCAGCTCGTGCCCGGCCGAGTGCCGATGCTGCCCTGGATGATGTTCACCCTGGCCGCCGCCCGCGCCGAAGGACTCACCATCCTCGACGGCGTGTGGAACGATATCGGCGATGTGGAGGGCTGCCGCACCGAGTGCCGCCAGGCACGCGACCTCGGCTTCGACGGCAAGACGCTGATCCATCCCAACCAGCTCGAGCCGGCCAACACCTCCTTCGCACCGACGGAGGAAGAGGTGCGCCGCGCCACCCTGGTGATCGAGGCCTTCGACAAGCCCGAGAACGCCAAGCGCGGGGCCATCAAGGTCGAGGGCCGCATGTACGAGCGCCAGCACATCAGCATGGCCCGCCGCGCGGTGAACTGGTCGGAATCCATTGCGGCCAGGGGATACTGAGGCAGGTCGTCTCCTCCATGAGCGGCGGAGCTGGCCCTCCTCGCCACGCGGGCCTACGGCATTCACACATCTGTTCTTGTGGCCAGGGCGCGTCCCTCTCCCCCTTGTGCCTACTGGGTTCACACATCTCCTCGACGGCCGTTTTCTTGAGCCAAAGGCATCGATATGAGGCGCGACAGGCTCCCTCTCCTGGAAGGAGAGGGGACCCGTGGTACCCGCGAGATGTGGAATACCGGAGCCCCGCAGGCGGGGAGAGGATCGCGGACACCTTGCCGTGTTCGAGATGAGCGGAGACGAAGCCGGAGCGAGGGCGAGGGGATGCGCAACCGGCGCATTCGGGGGAGGGTTGCGGGAACAAGGGATCGGGCGGCGGGATTGCCCGCCCATAGCGCTTCACCCCCACCGGCCCCGTCCCGCCTCCTTCATGGCATCGGGACGGCTCGGCCACGTGAACGGGTGAACGCGAGGCCTCCCGGTCGGGGGGCCTTTCTCATCTCCGTTAGAAAGAGCACGCGCTCCATGAGCCCGATCCTCGAACCCTTCACCCTCGGCGACCTCACCCTCAAGAACCGCGTCGTCATGGCTCCGTTGACCCGGAGCCGGTCCTCCGACGAGGGCATCCCCCCGGATTTCGCGGTGGATTACTATGCCCAGCGCGCCAATGCCGGCCTCATCATCTCGGAGGCGACGAACATCTCGCCCCAGGCGGTCGGTTACGCGCTGACACCGGGCATCTGGACCGACGCACAGGTGGAGGGATGGAAGCCGGTCACCGCGGCGGTCCACGCCAATGACGGGCGCATCTTCCTGCAGCTCTGGCATACGGGCCGGATCTCGCATCCCGACGTGCAGCCGAACGGCCAGTCGCCGGTGGCGCCCTCGGCCCTGAAGCCCGAAGGCATGGCCTTCACGAAATCCGGCATGAAGCCGCATGAGACGCCCCGCGCCCTGGAGAAGGACGAGATCCCGGGCATCGTCGAGGATTATCGGAAGGCCGCCGAGAATGCGAAGCGCGCCGGGTTCGACGGTGTCGAGATCCATTCGGCCAACAATTACCTGCTCGAACAGTTCGTGCGCGATTCCACCAACAAGCGGACTGACCTTTATGGCGGCTCGATCGAGAACCGCCTGCGTTTCCCCCTCGCCGTGGTGAAGGCAGTCACGGACGTCTGGGGTAGCAAGCGCGTCGGAATCCGCTTGTCGCCCGCCACCACGGAGCCCGGCAAGACGCCGCTGGACAGCGATCCGAAGGCGACCTTCGGCGCCTACATCGATGCCCTGAACGGGTTCGACCTGCTCTACGTCCACACGATTGAGGGCGTGACCCAGCAGACCCGCGACGTGCCGGACGAGGTGGATTTCGGCCAGATCCGCGAGCGTTTCCAGGGGGCCTATATCGGCAACAACCAGTACACGCTCGAACTCGCCGAGAAGGACCTCGCCGAGGGGAGGGCGGACCTCTTCAGCTTCGGGCGGCCCTATATCGCCAATCCCGATCTCGTGGAGCGGCTTCGCACCGGCGCACCCCTCGCCGAGGCTCCGAAAGCCTACTGGTATGGCGGGGGCGCCAACGGCTATTCCGACTGGCCCGGCATGAACGGCCCCGTCATGTTCCGTCGCTGATGCCTCGTCCCGGCGCTGGAAAGCGGGCCTCAGCCCTTCGGTGAGGGCTCGCCGCCCTGGGCCTCGGCCTGCACACCACCGGCATTCGCCGGTGGCGGCACCGACATTTCCGGGTAGCGCTTGCGATACTCCTTCAGGAAAGCCTGAAGGGTCTCCGCCTTGGTGGCCCGTTGCGCGATCTCGCGGAATGCTTGGCTCCGCACCGCGTTCGGCTGGGTGAGCAGGGCGAAGGTGCGGGCGTCGGCGCTCTCGGCCATGGGCTCGGCGAACTTCGCCCTCAGGCGCTCCAGCCCGAGGGACTCGTTCGACAGGCCGTAGGCGATGGCCGAGCGGATGATGTCGGAGCGCATGGCATCGTCGAGGGGTTTGCGCAGGCGCCAGGCCTCGCCGACCATGGCCTCGTGCGCCTCGCCCGCCTCGCGCCAGCGCCGGCCGCTCCAGAGAATGTCCGCGCGCAGCCGCTCCACGTCGGCGCCGGTCTCCGCCTCGATGGTCTCCAGGGCGAGATCGGTGCGCGACAGGTCGGACAGGGCGCGCGCCCGGATGAGCGCGCGGGCACGGCGCAGATCCTCGGGCAGTTCGGGCTGATAGGTGGCGTCGATGACCTGAAGCGCCTGGAGCGGCTTCTCGTCCATCATCCGGATGGTCGCCAGCCGGGCGGCGACGCCGGCGCGGGCCGGGCCGGTGAGACGGTGATCGACCTGGTGCTGCAGCAGTTCACCGGCCGAATCGAGCAGGTCGAGTTCCACCAGCTTGTCGGCGAGGCGGCGCACGATCTCGTCGCCGCGGCGGCCGATCGGCGCGAAATCCTTGAAATCGAAATACAGCGCCAGCGCCTCCACGCCGGACATCCGCGCCCCCTTCTCGGTGAGGAAGAGGTCGTCGAACAGGTCCTGGGCATTGTCGTGGAGCTCGCGGCTGATCGCCGATCCGGGCGCCAGCGCATCCGCCTTGCGCGCGGCGGCGAAAGCCTGGCGCCAGCGCCCGGCTTCCATGTTCAGCCTGGCGAGGCCCGCGATCGTCCTCTGCTCGATCTCGTCGCCATGCCAGGTGAGGAGGAGTGTTTCCAGCCGTTCGATGGCCTCGGCCACCGGCATCTTGCCCAGCGCATGGGCGAGGACGGTGCCGCGCAGGGTCGCCACGGCGGCGGTCGGCCGGTCCGCCGTGTCGGACAATCGCTGATAGGTATCGAGCGCCGCGCTCGTCTGGCCCGTCACCTCGTCGATCCGCGCACGCAGGAAAGCCAGGCGGTCGGAGACCGAGCGGTCGGCCGCGCGCGCCAGCGCGGTGGTGATCTGCTGGCTCGCGGTGGCCCAGTCGCCGGTCTCGATGGCGGCCTCCGCCGCAGCCGAGCGAAGCAGGCCCTGCAGGTCGTCGGGATAGCGCTCGATAATGCCCGCCGTGTCCCGGAACGCCGTATCGGCGATGGGCCAGCGCCCAGCCTTGGCATCGAGATAGCCCTTCCACAGACGCGCTTCCGGGTCGGCCCGCAGGAATTCGGAGTCGAGGGCCTTCCGCGCATCGGCGTAGCGGGCCATCTGCGTGTTGGCCACGGCGGTGAGGATCGCCAGTTCGCGCTGTCCGGCCATCACCGGATCTTCGCTGGCCGCCACCTGAAGGACGCCGAGGGCTTCCAGGCCGAGGCCGTTGGCGAGCATGCTCCGCGCCAGGGCGAGCCTGAGCGGCCCGCGCGCCGGGCGCGGCGCGTCGACCACCGCGTTCAACTGCTCCCGCAGGTTCTCGCCGATATTGCCGCTCCGCGCCGCGTCCCAGGGCTGGCGCTCGATGGCGAGGTCGCTCACGGCGGTGAGGGCCGGTTCGGCCGGGCGCGCCACCCCGGAGACCGCCATGCCGCCCTCGCGGGCGATCACGACGCCGTCCATGTCCGGCCGCACCAGGAGATCGTCGGCCTTGGCGAGGACGGCCACGCCCTGGCGGCTGGGCAAAAGCTCGAAATCTACGAAGGCCTGCCGCTTGGGGATGCCGGCGGGTTTCGGGCCATAGCCGGTCACCACGCCGATCCGCTCGCCGCCCCGCTCGATCCAGGTCGCCCCGCCGGGATGGGGCAGGCGGATGCCGATGCCGATCCGGCCGCTCGCCTCCGTGTTGCGGATCGCGGACAGCGTTTCGCTGGCCGACAGGTTCTCACCGGCGACGAGTTCCCAGCCGGTGGGCGCATCCGCATCGCCGATGGGGACGAGATCGAAGAGCCGATCGCGGGGAACCTTGAAGCTCAAGGAGACGAAGGCACCCTGCCGCCGGGGCTGGCTGACGAGATCGAAGACCGGATCCCCGGGGGGGACGGCGACCGTCTCGGGCGTCTCGAACACCAGGGTGGCGATGCCGGCCCGCTCGAACAGGGCCGCCGCCGGCTGGCGTTGGAACGGAAAGGCGAGGCCGGGTCCGGCCGGGCGCAGGACGATGGTCTTCTGCGGGAGAGTGGGCGCCGGGATGCCGGCCGGTCTCGCCGGCGCGGCGTTCACCGGCGCCGTCACGGCTTCGGACGGCGCATCCCCCGCCGCGACCTTCCCCTCGGCCGCCGATGGCTTCACCTCGGGACTCTTCGCGTCAGAAGCCTTGGCGTCCGGGGGCGCGGCCTTGCGGACGACGTCCAGCGTCACGCCGTCCTCGTCCCGCCCGGTGCGGATCTCGTAGCCGGCGGCGGGCGTCACCAGCAGGCGGGCGCCGTCAGTGTCGTTCTCCACGGACAGAGCCGCGATGGCGGGTTTGGTCCGCCCGCGGGGCGCGAGATCGTCGATGCGCCAGGCACCGGGAATCGTCAGCCGCGTCGCCAATCCGGCCTCGTCGAACCGCGCGGCCGTGTCCGGTGCGAGCCGCAGGCTCAGGCGGGTCAGGGTCGGCAGGCGCGAGAGTTCGAGGGGCAGGCGCTTCGGCTCGACGACGGGCCTCGCCGCGCGCATGGCGGCTTCCGCGATCTGCGCCCGGCGGACGAGCTCGGCCACGATCTCGGGCGGCAGCGGAGGGGGGAGCCCGGACCAGTCTTCGGGCAGCAGGTCCACGAAGACGTGTTCGCCCGCCGTCTGGACATTGAGGCGATACGGCTTCTGCAGGGCGATGCGTAGGCCGGTCCCGTCGGGGTCCCGCCGGACCATGGTCACGAAATCGGGGATCTCGCCGGCGATCTTCTCGGGCGCGGACGTGCTGGGCTCACCGAAATTCACCAGCAGAACGAGGCCGGAGATCCGGGCCTTCACCGGAACCGCCGAATCGAACGTCATGGCGATCCGGGCATAGCGCCCGACCTGGTTCGCCTTCAGGGTGAGGAGGCGTGCCGCCTCGGCCTCGCTGCCCGAGATCAGGGTCCCGCCGAGGATCGAGGTCGCGACGAAGCCCGCCATGAGCCGGCGCCGTCGTCTCGCGATTTCGGCCCCCATTCCCATCGAAGCTCACGCCACACCGGATTGCGCGGAGAATCCGAAACCGATTCCCGCCACACGTTACACCGCCGGTGAGTCTCCACCTTCGAGGCTAACGCCCGCCTAACGCCCGCTTGGCGCGATGTCTCGAAACTGCGCGCCCCCGAGATCCCCCGAAAAGATGGCCGTCCGCCAGTGCCCGAACAAAAAAGCCCCGCGCCGGCTCGTGCCGGGCGGGGAGGTGTTCAGAAGGATCTTCCTTGGGAGGAAGTCTTCTACCTTACCATGTGACATCCCACATTTGCCACATCGGGAAACGGACATGTCCACTGCCGAGGCGGCTCGTGCGTCGATGTCGCGGGCCGGGTGGAGGCCGGCTCGTCCAATGCCGGGCGGCGAACGAGGAGGCGGCTCCGGACTACATCCCGCCGGTTCCGCCGCTGCCTCCACCGGCGCTTCCGGCCCCGGACCGGCGTGAGGGCTGGCTGGAATTGCCGCCCGCCGCGGAACTGTCCCGCCCGCGACGGCCACCGGTGTTGTTCGAGAGGCTATGCGTTCCGAACCCGCGCTTGGAATGGCGCGACCGCGCATCGGCGGAGGTCGTCATCTGCGCAAGGGCGAACGACGAGACGGCGAGCGCGCAAAAAGTGAGGGCCAAGGTCTTCATGAATTCTCCTGTCGATCCGGCGAACCAACGCCAGAACGACCCGGAATATCCATGACGGGAGAACGAAGACCGCGACGGTAAAGACCCCGCCCGGCGCGAACCGGACGGGGCGAAGTCAGACAATCCCCCTCGGGGCGGAGGGTATGGGATAGACGCCCGACCACGGCCGAATCATCCCCGAAACGGGCAGGCCGCAGATGTCGCACCACCCCCGGCCGTGGCCGCCCTACATGAAGGAGTTCATCGACGGAGCCGGAAACCCATGTGGTATCTGTACGGCGCCGTTCTTCTCGCGGGCATCGCCAACGCCGTGCAGGCGGGACAGAACGGTGCTCTCGCCAAGAGCCTCGGCGGATCCCTGAGCGCCGGCCTCGTCGTCGCGGCGGGGACGGCCACCTGCATCACCGTCGTTGGCCTCGTCTCGGGCAGGCTGACCCTGCCGTCCGCCGCCCAGGCCCTGAACGTGCCGTGGTGGGCCTGGTTCGGCGGTGTGCTCGGGGGCGGCATCGTCGTGGCGCAGCTCATGGTGGCCCGCCAGATCGGGGCAGCCCCGTTCCTCGGAATGCTGGTGACGGCGGGCGTCATCACCTCGATCCTGCTCGATCATTTCGGCTGGATCGGCTTCGAACGCCACCCGGCGACCCTGTGGCGGATCGGAGGCGGTGTGCTGATGATTGCAGGCGTCGCCCTCGTGGCAACTTTCTAGTCCGCCGGGCTGAACCGTTTTCACGGTGTCCGTCGTTATAGCGCTACCCTCAACCAGGAAGACCCATGCACCGTTACTTCCCCGTCCTCATCGCCGTCGTCGCGATCCTCGCGGTCGGGATCCTGTACGCCTTCGTCCGCAACGGCGACACGGCCCATACCGCGCCCGTCCAGCAGACGGCGCCGCGCTGATGCGCCGCCTGATGCCCCTGGTGCTGCTGGGGCTGGTCGCGATCCTCGCGGTGATCTGGGTCGGCGTCTGGAATTTCGAGGCACTTCGCACCGAACGGGCCGAGAATGGCGGCGCACCCGCCGTCCCGGCCTGCGATCCGAACAACACGGTCGGCAAGGCGATCCTGCCGAACTGCCCGGACGCGTCCATCACCGCGACACCGAAACGCTGACGCCTGCCGACGGTCGGAGAGCCGATGCTGCGCAATCGGGTGACGGGCCGATTGCGCTTGGCGTGTCACAGGTTTCGGGACGCGAAACCGGCGACCATGTTCACCGATCCTGTTCAGATCAGGAAGTTATCCACCGTGAGGGTGGACGACAGGACGTCGTGCAGGATGATCTTGTCATCCGGGTTGGTGCTCGTGGCGAAGGTAATTTCGGTATCTTGGTTCTTGTTGATCGAGCGGATGTTCACCTCGGCGAAGCTGTCGACGATCCCTTCCACGTTGAAGCGATCACTGAGCGCGTCGAAGCGATAGATGTTGTCGCGGCCGAACCCGCCGGGAAGATCGCTCAGGTAGGTGAAGGCGTCGGAGCCCGAGCCGGCGAACATCTTGTCCTTGCCCGCGCCGCCGACGAGAATGTCGGCTCCGCCTCCGCCATAGATTCGGTCGCCGGCCTGCGAGCCGATGATGATCGCGGTGTTGTCGGCCGTGCTTTGCGACACGATGGTCTGGGCGCTGGTGACGAGTGAGAAATCGGCCGATCCGCTGTTTCGCACGTAGACCTTGTCGATATTCTCGAAGGTCTGGTCCGCGAAGAGGGACGGACCGGTGACGATCATGATGTCCGTGCCGGTACCCCCATCGACGATCGTGGGTGTCCCCGACACGACGAGGCGATCGTTGCCGCCCCCGCCGAAGAGGGAATCGTAGACGCTGCCCCCGATCAACGTGTTGGCCGCGCCATCCCCGGTGAGGACGTCCTCATGCGCGCTGCCGATGATTCGCGAGATGCCGGTGAGGACGTCGCCCCCGGCGTCGCCCCCGCTGTTGATGCCGGTATCGAGATTGACCGTCACGCCTGCCAAGGATCCCGTGTAGGCGACCGTATCGACCCCCCCATTGCCGAAGATGAAGTCGGCGCCCTCCCCACCCTCCAGGTAGTCGTTGGCCGCGCCTCCGTTCAGGGTGTCGTTCCCGAACCCGCCGGATAGGGTATTCACGCCGGCCCCGCCCGTGATGATATCACCGAAATCACCGCCCTGGATCGTCACCGCTCCGGTGCGATCGGAAAAGTCGTAGAAATACCCACCCGTGCCCGGGGTGGCATCTACAGGTCCGAATCCTTCGTTCGTGTAGAGACCGGCATGCGTTCCGCCGCTGTCCAGAATTTCGAAACGGCTCAAGGCTGAGTTGAATTGGACAACCAAGTTCTCTGCCGGGAAATCGTTGAAGAAATTCGGGAGAAACACTATGATGTAGTTGCTTCCACTATAATCGCTGTCCTGGGTAACGTTGATAGTGGGCATGTGCCTTCTTCCCAGAAGCGTATGTTCATCGATCCTGAATTATCCCGAACACTGCTTAACCGCCCGCTAATCCCTTCGGGATGCGAGACGTTTCCCGCCGTTGAAAGTCGATAGGCCGCTTTCCGCAAAGCTGTGTCCGTGACCGACGTATACAGTTAATCGTGAAGACAACATCGTGTTGCCAGCAACGGGTCGCCACGACAGGGAACGGTCTCACTGCTTGACGACGAGCCCCGGAATGATCGTGCCGCTTTCTCCGAAATTGGCGATGGCCTTGGCGCAATTGGTCGGCACGTCCTTGCCGTAGACGTCGGCATAGGTCTTGACCCGCAGGATCAGCTCGCCGCCCGCGAGGGCGTCCGGCTCGATGCCGAGGCCCCGCACCACCGTCTTGAACGTCTCGTAGTTCGGCTTCGATTCGGGGCAGGAGGCCGAGACGAACTGCAGCAGCCCGGCGAGCTTGGCGGCATTGTTCTTCTGCCGTTCCTCCTTGGTGTCCGGCGGCGGGGGCGCATCCGGCCCGGGCTGGGCGGCGAGCGGGAGCGTCAGGCTTCCCATCAGGAGCGAGGCGAGCACGATCTGCTTCATGGGTGGCGTGTTCCTACCTGTCTGTCCCGTCGCCCGACTGTTGCCGTCAGTGCGAGAGTGCGCTGGCCCTCGCGAGGGCGGCACCGAAACCGTTGAGCGGCACGGTGATCGTTGTGGGTTCGGTGGCGTCCTGCTTCGGGGCGAGAATGAGCAGGTTCTTGGCGGTCTTCATCGTGTCGGTGGCCAGGGTCGGCAGGCTCACCGGAACGAGGCAGCCTTCCGAACTGCAAGTGTAATAGGGCGCGCCCTTGCCGAGAACTGCGTCGTCGATCTTGAAGCTCAATCCCGCCTCGATCTGGAACCCGAACGGCATCAGGATCAGACCGTCCGTGCGGTCGTTCGCGGGCGGCTTCAGCTCGATGGCGAATTCGCGGCGGTTCTCGCGCTTCGAGCCCTGGGCCTGCACCACCGAGCAGATCGAGACCTGGTTCTCGCGGGAGCAATTGATGCTCCAGTCGCCATAGCTCTCGCTCAGCGCACTGGCGCCTTCCGGCCAGACGGCCTTGGCCGGGGCGGCGGCGGGCGCAGCGGCGGGGGCTTTCGGCGCGGGCTTCGGCTTCGGCTTGGGTTTGGGCTTCGCCGGCGCGTCGGAGGCGGCCGGTGCGTCCTGCTCCGGTGCGGCCTCCTGCGCCGAAGCGCCGTTCCAGGCGGTGATCGCGGCGGCGAACGACATCACGCCGACCACGGGCAAAACATGTCTCCAACGCATCGAGCGGGCATCCGGCATTCGAACGAAATCTGACCTGCCGCCTAGCCCTCCCGGCCCGCGAGCGCAATGGACCCGCCGGAATCGCGATTCGTCGCCCACCGGCAATCCGACCCGTTCGTCATTGCCGAATTTGCCCGGATCAGCGACGCCTGTCCTGGCCGCCCTGGTCGATGGCCGGCAGCTCGTTGGGGCCGAGCCCCATGACGACGGGCTGCTGCGTCGGCGTCTGGCCGCGCGCGCGGTTGGCGAGCGCCACGGTGAGCTTCTCGGCGGGCTCCGACTGCATCAGCGCCAGCACGTCGGCCATCTTGCGCGGGTTCATCGCCAGGACGATGGGCACCAGCACGTCGAGGGAGAGGCGATCGAAGACGCGGGCGGCGTCCTTCGGCTTCATCGTCTCGTACATGGTGACGATGTTCTTCAGGCCCATCCTCTCGGCCTCGGCCTGCTGCGCGGCGGCGCCGTCTGGCCTGTCCTCGTTGCGCTTGAGATCCTTGACGCCCTCTTCGAGCTTGCGCTCGGCGGTCCCGAGCATCTGCTCGCGCAGGCTCAGGGTCTCGTCGCGCTGCTTGAGGGCGTCGCGCCGGGCCGAGAGCTTTTCGAGGATGGCGCGCTCGCTGGCCGGCATCGGTTCCGGGGGAGGCGGGGCGCGCGGAGTGGGCGGCTCCGGTTCGGCGGCGGGCTTTTCCGGTTCCTTGGGCGTTACGGATCCGGTGGTCTGCGGGTCCGGCAGTTCGTAATTGGTCCGGGCCTTGGCGAGGACCCGCGCGAAATCCGGCAGCTGCGCTTCGGCCGAGGCCGGGCTCGGCCCCAGATCGTCGACGGCGATGGCGCCGAGCTTGAGCACGAGGAGGCCGACGGCCGCCAGCGTCACCGCATCGATGAGCCGCAGCTTGTAGGGACGCGCCTGCGCGGCGCCGGGCCGGCCGGTGCGGAGCTTTCCCAGGCGGGTCATCCCGCGCGCGGACGAGGGAGCGGGGCGTCGTCATGCGGCGCGGCTGCGCAGGCGGCCGAGCGCCCGCTCGGCGGACATGGCGAGGGCAGCGGCGGCACGGCGGCGCCGGCGCGCACCGTTGGGGCTCGACGGCGCGGCCTTTGGCGCGTCACCGCCCTCGACCGGCGCGGCGCGGATCTCGGAGGGGCGGATCTCGACGGGGGGCACCACGGCCACCCGCGAGGGCTGCGAGTGGGAGACGATGGCGGAGATGCGGGCGATCACGGTCTCGCCGGCCTGGACGTGGGCGGAGAGGTCCGCGGCGTAGCGTTCCGCCGTGCCGAGGCGGTCGGCCAGCGTCCGGTCGCACTCGTCGAGGGTGGCGCGCAGGCCGATGATCGCCCGCTCGGCGGTGGAGCTCGCCACCACGAGATCGCCGATGGTCTGGCGCAGGGCCGCCTCGTCGGCCTTCATCCGGGTGATGCGCCGGCTGAGGCGCACCGACGAGACGATGCTGGCCACGAGGAGGATGGCGACGAGGACGTCGGCGGCGAGGGTGACGAGGAGGCTCATGCGCGGGTCACCCGTCGTTGCGGTTGTTCATGGAGGCCTCGAAGGCCTGGAACGTGGTGCGCGAGCGCCGGAGCGGCCGCGTGAGCTGAACCGAGATGTGGTCGTCCACCCGGCCGATGCGGCCCTGCGTCAGGGCCCAGTCGCCGCAGCGGACGTTGACGAGGTCGGTGGGCTTGGTGTCGAACATCAGCGTGTCACCGACCTTCAGGGACAGCACCTTCTTCAGGGGCAGCATCATCTCGTGGAGGACCGCCTCCATGGTGGCGTCGGCCTGCCAGATCTCGGTGGCGAGGTGGCTTTCCCAGGTGTGGTCGCGGCCGAGCTTCTCACCCATGAAGCTCTGCATGAGCAGTTCGCGGATCGGCTCGATCGTAGCGTAGGGGAACAGGATTTGGAGCTGGCCGCCGCGGCCGTCCATGTCGAGCTTCAGGGTGATCAGGATGGCGGCGTTGGCCGGCCGGGTGATCGTGGCGAAGCGCGGGTTGGTCTCGATCCGGTCGATGCCGAAGCGCACCGGGGAGAGGGGCTGGAACGAGAGTTCGAGATCGCTGAGGATGATCTCCACGAGACGCCGCACCAGCTGCATCTCGATGGTGGTGAACGGACGCCCGTCGAGGCGGGTCGCCGAGCCGCCGCGCTTTCCGCCCAGCAGCAGGTCGAGGGTCGAGTAGGCGAGGTTCGATTCCACCGTGACGAGGCCGGAATTCTCCCAGGCATCGGCCCGGAACACCCCGAGCAGGGTCGGCAGCGGAATGGCGTTGAGATAATCGCCGAAGCGGACCGAGGTGATGTTGTCGAGGGTGACCTCGACGTTGTCCTGGAAGAAGTTGCGCAGGCTGGTCGACAACAACCGGATCATCCGGTCGAAGACGATTTCCAGCATCGGCAGGCGTTCGTACTGGACGACGCCCGAATCCACGATGGCGCGGACGCCGCCGGCGCCCGAGGCCGACAATTCGCGCAATGAGAAGCCGAGGACGCCGTCGATCTCGTCCTGGTTCAGGATGCGGTCGTTGCCGGCGAGTTCGGGGAGATTGTCGGTCTCCCCGTCCTCGATCATCGTCGCCCATTCGGCGGCGACGTCGCTCGCATGCGTGCTCGTGCCCTGCTCGGCCAGGGCCGCGCCCCACTCGTCGGCCAGCGAGGTCTCGCCGCCTTCGGCGTTCTGCGCGATCAGGGCGGCTGCCCAATCGTCCTCTTCGACCTCGTCTTCGGGACCTGCCATGACCGTCTCGACACCGATGGGGGATTACTGGACGATCACGTCCTTGAAGAGCACGGCCTCGGCCCGTGCCGGATGGATCGCGACGTTGACCCGGCGGAGCAGTTCCTCGCGGAGCCGGTACAATCCGGCCGAACCGGCGAGGTCGCTCGGGCGCAACTCGCGCATGTAGACCTGGAAGGTGTCCTCGATGCGCGGCATCAGCGGCTTCACCTCGCCCTCAACCTTGGCGTCCTTGAGTTCGAGGGAGACTTTCACCTTGGCCGTACGCTGCTTGTCCTGGCCGGGCTCGTTGGCGAGGTTGACCACCATCTCGCGCACTTCGAGGAAGACCAGGGGCTTCTTCACCTCGACGGCGGCGTGATCGTCGCCGCCCTTCTTCTTCATCATGAAGAACCCGCCGCCGCCGGCCAGCAGCAGCACCGCCGCGCCGATCATGATGATCTTCTTCTTCCCGCCCTTCGGGGCTTCGCCTTCGGCTTCCTCCCCGTCCGCGGCGGGGGCCGTCTTGGGCTTCTTGGCCATGGATCGCCCCCAATCGAATCTCGTCCCAGGGTGCGACCGGCGCTGAACCCCCGCGACCCCGTGAAGGAATGTATCCAAGGTTACGGTTAACGCCTCGTTAAGGCGGCAAAACCTGCCGGGTGGTTCTTGCCGCGGGGATCCGGCGGCATGGCGGCGCGACCGGCCCGTCTTCACATCAACGTACTGACTTCGCTGTGTCTTTTTGAATTTCCGACGATGGCACGGGCCGTGCGGGTAACCTTAACGTCGCCGCAGCCCAAGGCTTATTCGATCCATGCAGAACGCGCTGTTTGTCGGAGTCTCCAGCCAGGTCGCCCTGCAGCGTGAGCTCGACGTGATCGCCAACAACATGGCGAACGTCTCCACCACGGGCTTCAAGGGCCGCAGCTCGCGGTTCCAGGAATTCCTGATGCCGGTGGCGAGCGCCGACTCGTTCCATCGACCCGACCGGCGCGTCTCCTACGTCATCGACCAGGGCACGGCCCTCGACCTCGCCCAGGGACCGATCGAGCAGACCGGCAATCCGCTCCACGTCGCGGTGCGCGGCGAGGCCTTCCTCGTGGTCCGCACCCCGAACGGCGACCGCTACACCCGCAACGGCGCGTTCGAGACCGACCCCCAGGGCAACCTCGTCACCAGCGACGGCTACGCCGTGCAGGGCGAGGGCGGCCCGATCCAGATCAACGCCCAGGAGACCGGCCTCTCCATCGGGCCGGACGGCACGGTCTCCACCAATCTCGGCATCCGCGGACGCGTGCGGATGGTGACCTTCGCCAACCCGCAGGCGCTCACCAACGAGGGCGCCAACCTCTACGGGTCGGCGGCGGCCCCGGTGGCCGCCGGCATCAACGGCCGCCTCGAATCGGGTGCCCTCGAACGCTCCAACGTCAAGCCGGTCATCGAGATGACCCGGCTGATGGACGTGAACCGCACCTACACCATGGTCTCGGGCGTGATCTCGCGCCTGGACGAGTTGCGGGGCACGGCGATCCGCCGCCTCGCCGACGTCGCGTAAGGAACCCAGGCGATGCGCGCCCTCTACGCAGCCGCCACGGGCATGGCGGCCCAGGAACTCAACGTCCAGGTCATCTCAAACAACATCGCGAACCTGCGCACCACCGGCTACAAGCGCCAGACGGCCCATTTCCAGGACCTGCTCTACCAGAACCTGCGCCGGGCCGGCTCGTCCACCTCGGACCAGAACACGCAGCTTCCCGCCGGTCTCGCCCTCGGATCGGGCGTGAAGACGACGTCCACCGCCCGGACGATGTCGCAGGGGCCGCTCGCCTCGACGGAGAAGGAATACGACGTCGCCATCCGCGGCGAGGGCCTGTTCCGGGTGACCCTGCCCGACGGCCGCACCGCCTATAGCCGCGACGGGTCGTTCGACCTCTCGGCCCAGGGCCAGCTCGTCACCCGCGACGGCTACCTCGTGGATCCGGGCATCACGGTGCCCAACAACGCCACCAGCGTCACGATCAGCGCGCAGGGCTCGATCCAGGCGACGGTGCCGGGGCAGACGGCGCCGCAGAATCTCGGCCAGTTCCAGCTCGCCCGCTTCGTCAACAAGGTCGGCCTCGAATCCATCGGCGACAACCTGTTCATCGAGACCGCCGCCTCCGGCCCCGCCATCAACGGCCTGCCGGGCAGCGAGGGCTTCGGCAATTTGCAGCAGAGCTACCTCGAAGAGGCGAACGTCAACGCCGTCACCGAGATCTCGTCGCTGATCGCCGCGCAGCGTGCCTACGAGATGAATTCGAAGGTCGTCACCGCGGCCGACCAGATGCTCTCCACGACCTCGCAGATGTTCCGCGCCTGACGGTTCGTCCGGCCTGACGTTCCCGCTTCTCCTCTCCGTTTCAGCCCGCCTCCGAAAGCGTCGCGCCATGTACGCCCTGAGACAGATCCCCACCGCCCAGCCCCGCCGCGCCGGCACGCTCACGCCCGGCATCGTCGTGCGCACGTTCCTCGCGCTCGCGGCCCTCGGCTTCATGACGGTCCAGGTTCTCGCCGAGGAGCCCGGCCAGCGGCTGCGCCTGCGCGGCGACGTCACCGCGCGCGGCGATATCCTGACGCTGGGCGATCTGGTGGAAGGCGCGCCGGCGGATCTGGCGCGGCGCCCGCTGTTCCGCGCACCGGCGCTCGGCGCGTCGGGGACGATCCAGGCCCGGCGCATCGCCGATGCGGTGGCCCCCCTCGGCCTCGGCGAGATCGAGACCGGCGGCCGCAACCAGGTCTCGGTGCAGCGCGCCGCCCGGCGCGTCGGCCCCACGGAGATCGAGGCGGCGATCAAGCGCGTGCTGGAGACGGCCTACGGCCTCGACCCGCGCAACCTCGCCCTCCGCCTCGACGGCGAGAACACCGTCCTGCTGGCGCCCCTCGATCTCGACGGCCAGGCCGCGGCCCTCGACGTCACCTACGATCCGCGCCTGAAACGGGTCGCCGCCCTCATCACCCTGGGCGAGCGCCAGGCCTCTCTGCGCGTCGCCGGGCTGGTGCAGGAAATCCGCGAAGTCCAGATCCTCTCTCGCACGCTCAACCGCGGAGACACCGTGAGCGCCGCCGACGTCTCCATCGAGCGCCGCCCCCGCGAGGCGACCCCCCCGGATGCCCAGGCCGGGTCGGTGGTCGTCGTCGGTCAGGTCGCCCAGCGCAGCCTGAGTGCCGGCTCCATTCTCCGCTCCGGAGACATCGCTCCGGCGGATATGGTCCAGCGCGGCGAGGCCGTGACCATCGTGTTCGATGCGCCGGGCCTCAACCTCTCCCTGCGTGGACAGGCCAACGAGAACGGACGGCTGGGCGCGGCGATCACCGTCACCAATCCCGTCTCCAAGAAGACCCTCGCCGCCACCGTGATCGGCCCCGGCCGCGTCTCGGTCAGCTCCTCCGCCAGCATCGGCCGCCAGGCCAGTGCGGCGTTCGACGCCGGCCGCTGACACCGCCCCGATCCTCACGAGAAAAGCTGGCTCCCATGACCGACCGTTCCATCTCCCTCATCAAGACGCCGCTCTCCCTCGCGGCGATCCTGCTGGCCTGCTCGGCCCTGGGCGCCTGCAATACGGTGGACCGGCTGTCGCAGGTCGGCGCCACCCCGGCGCTCTCCTCCATCGAGGATCCGACCTCGCAGCCGGGCTACCGCCCGGTGCGCCTGCCGATGCCGGACGTGCAGCCCGTCTCCTACGCACCCAATTCCCTCTGGCGGACGGGATCGCGCGCCTTCTTCAAGGATCAGCGCGCCGCCCGGATCGGCGACCTCGTGACGGTCAAGGTCAACGTCACCGACAGGGCCAACCTGAACAACGAGACGAAGCGCTCCCGCTCCAACGCGGAAGGCCTCGGGCTCCCCAACGCGTTCGGCCTGGAGAACAGCGCCGCCGTCGCCGCCGCCGGGATCAGCCCGGACAAGCTGATCGCCGGGACATCGACCTCGTCGAGCGACGGTTCGGGGTCGGTCCAACGCAACGAGACGGTGACGACCAACATCGCCGCCATCGTCAATCAGGTCCTGCCCAACGGGAACCTCGTGGTGGAGGGCAAGCAGGAGATCCGCATCAACTTCGAGGTGCGCGAACTCATCGTCGCCGGCGTGGTGCGGCCGGAGGACATCGAATCCGACAACACGATCGATTCCTCGAAGATCGCCCAGGCCCGCATCGCCTATGGCGGCCGCGGCCAGATCACCGACGTGCAGCAGCCCCGCTACGGCCAGCAGCTCGTGGACATCCTGCTGCCGTTCTGAGGCCGAACGGTTTCGCCCCGGCGCTCACGGGTTCTGCGTCGTTGAACCCGCCTGGGCCGGGACGGACGGTCCCGGTCAATGCTCGGTGCCGGGCCGGTTGGGGCGCGGGGCGGTTCCGTGATTGTCGACGAAGGCCGAGCGTTCGGGGTCTTTCTTGAGCTTGGCGACGCGGGCGCGTTGCCACATCGCGACCCCGACGACGAGCGCGAAGGTTGCGAGCGCGAGCACTAAGATCAGAACTTCATTGTCCATGCCGGGATCCTTGATCGACGCGAAGTCGCATCAGTAATCGCAACAACAGGACGAAGGTTCCGGACCGGCGACTATCGTTTAAAGCCAAGCTTCTATTGAATGCTCGGCAAGGCAACCGGGATTTAGAACTTCAGAGGCTCCCGCCGAAACCTGTCACGACCACCGGTGATCGCGGAAGGTCCGGTCGACGGCGCACGCCGCCGACGCTACTCGTCGCGATAGACGCGCTCGCGCCGTTCATGGCGCTCCTGCGCCTCCAGCGACAAGGTTGCGATGGGACGGGCGTCGAGGCGCTTCAGCGAGATCGGCTCGCCGGTCTCCTCGCAATATCCGTAGCTTCTGTCCTCGATCCGGGCCAACGCCGCGTCGATCTTGCCGGTGAGCTTGCGCTGGCGGTCGCGGGCCCGCAACTCGATGGCCCTGTCGGTCTCCGACGAGGCACGGTCGGCCAGGTCCGGATGATTCTCGTTTTCGGTCTGAAGCGCCACGAGCGTATCCTGCGCTTCGCGCAGGATATCCGCCTTCCATCCCACCAGCTTGCGGCGGAAATACTCACGTTGCCGCTCGTTCATGAACGGCTCGTCCTCGGACGGCACGTAACCGTCCTCGATCTTGACTGTCGCCATCCTCGCCCCTTCGCAAGTCCGTCACAGCCGGTACGCGGCGATGTTTCGCGTGCCTATACTTGAGGGCGCCCGACACTACAACGCACCCGTTGGTCCTACCCCCTTCCGGATGTGGTGTTGCACGGCCCCTGCGACAAACACGCAACGGATGCGCCCGCCATGCGACGCTCGTGCCGTCGGATGCGCCGCCCTCGCCCGAAGGCGAAAACCCGGCCGGATGGCGGTACCAAGGACCGTCCGATGGCGGTCGAAACCGCGTGGGATGGCGGTAGTTCGGCCCCTTACGCATGCAGTCCGATGGACGAGACACGCCGGTTTGCGGTCGGTCCGCCGTAACCTATAGGGTCGGTCCAAACCGGTCGGCGGACCGACTGCCCGATCTCCACCGCCGCGCGAAACCAAGGCCCTGAGAGTGCCGGAAAGCCGAACCTTGCCGAAGCCCATAGCCGGACATTCGGACATCTTCGTCGGCGCAAGCGAGATGGCGGCCCTGATGCGGGCCAAGGACTGGTCGCAGACCCCGCTCGGGCCGCCGGAAACCTGGCCCGAGGCGCTGAAGGTCGCCCTGCGCATCCTCCTGACCTCGCGGTTCGAGATGTGGCTCGGCTGGGGGCCGGACATCGCGTTCTTCTACAACGACGCCTACCGCCCGACGCTCGGCCTCAAGCACCCGGAATCGCTCGCGAAACCGACCAAGATCCTCTGGGCGGAGATCTGGGACGACATCGAGGTGCGCATCCGCAGCGTCTACGAGGACGGCGAGGCGACCTGGGACCGCGGGCTGCTGCTGCTCCTCGAGCGCAACGGCTATCCCGAGGAAACCTATCATACTTTTTCCTACAGCCCGGTCATCGACGACGACGGCACGGTGGGTGGCCTGTTCTGTGCGGTCAGCGAGGAGACGGACCGGGTCATCAGTGAGCGGCGTCTCGGAATCCTGCGCCTCCTCGGCGAAAGTCTCGCGCGGGCGGAGAGCCGTTCCGATGTCCTGCGGGCGGTGGAGGCCAGCCTCGGCGAGGCCCGCCGCGATCTGCCCTTCAGTGCCATTCATCTCCACGACGGTGGCAGTCTCGCCCGTCTCGCCGCCGCCACCGGGATGTCGCCGGACCATGCCGCCCTGCCGGAGGTCATCGATCCCGCCGGCCCCCTCGCGGGCTTGCTCGACGGCACGGGACGCGAGACGATCGTCGATCTCGATCCGACCCAGGACTGGCCGACCGGCGACTGGGCGAGGCCGCCCGCGCAGGCGGTGAGCCTGCCCCTCGTCGGACAGGGGGGAAGCGCGCCGCTGGGCATCGTCACGGTGGGGTTGAACCCGCATCGGCCCATCGACGCCGACTACCTGAGCTTTCTCAAGCTTTTGGCCGGACAGATCTCGTCGAGTCTCGCCAGCGTCTCGGCCTATGAGGCCGAGCGCGAACGCAACGCGGTCCTCGCCGAAGCCGTCCGCATGCGTCAGGAGGCGGCCGAAGCCCTGAGGCAGGCCAACGAGGCTCTCCTCTCGGAAGTCCGGCAGAGGACGGCGGAGCGCGACCGCATGCGCTCGCTGTTCCAGGACGCACCGGGCTTCATGTGCGTGCTGAGCGGGCCCTCGCACGTGTTCGAGTATACCAACGAGGCCTATCTCCAGCTGGTCGGACACCGCGACATCATCGGGAGCAGCGTCCGCGAGGCGTTGCCGGAAGTGGAGGGGCAGGGCTTCTTCGAGCTTCTCGACGAGGTCTACGCGACGGGCAGGCCCTTCATCGGCCGGAACATGCCGGTGACGATCCAGTCCGGACGCGATGGCGGCCTCGAACAACGCATCCTCAATCTCGTCTATCAGCCGATCACGGAGGCCGACGGCAGCGTCACTGGCATCTTCGCCGAGGGACACGATGTCACCGACCGTGCGCTCGCCGAAGATGCGCTGAGACGCCTGAACGAGACGCTGGAACAGCAGGTCCAGGCCCGGACCCAGGAGGTCCAGGAGCGCACTCAGGAACGCGACCGGGCCTGGCGCCTGTCGCAGGATCTGCTGATGGTCACGGAAGCGGACAGCCGGATCGCGGCGATCAACACCGCCTGGACGACCCTTCTCGGCTGGTTACCCGACGATCTCACCGGCCGTTCCTTCGCGGATCTCGCCCATCCCGATGACCGCGACGCCGTCTGCTCGACCTTCTCGGCTATCGTCGCCGAACCGCTCACCGAACCCTTCGAGTTCCGGCTGCGCCATGCCGACGGCAGCTACCGATGGTTCGCCTGGACGGGCGCGTTCGAGGACGGGCGGATCTATGCCAGCGGGCGCAACACCACCCCGGAGCGCGAGCAGGCGGCCGCCCTCGAACTCGCCGAGGACGCCTTGCGTCAGGCTCAGAAGATGGAAGCCGTGGGACAGCTCACCGGCGGGATCGCCCACGATTTCAACAACTTGCTCACCGGGATCGTCGGCTCCCTCGACCTGATGCAGACCCGCCTGTCGCAAGGCCGGATGGACAATATCGAACGCTACGCCAAAGCGGCGATGTCCTCCGCCAACCGGGCCGCGGCGCTGACCCACCGGCTCCTCGCCTTCGCCAGGCGCCAGCCGCTCGATCCGAAGCTGGTCGACGCCAACGCCCTGATCGCATCCCTCGAGGACCTCCTGCGCCGGACGATGGGCGAGACGATCTCCCTCGACATCGTCACGGGGGAGGGCCTGTGGGCGACCCTGTGCGATCCGCACCAGCTCGAGAACGCGATCCTCAACCTTGCCATCAATGCCCGGGATGCCATGCCGGATGGCGGCCGGCTCCGCATCGAAACCAGCAATGCCGAACTCGACCGCGCCTATGCCCGACTGCATCCGGGGGTGGAGCCGGGCGCGTATGTCCGCATCGTCGTATCGGATACCGGCACCGGCATGCCGGCCGACGTCATCGCTCGGGCCTTCGACCCGTTCTTCACAACGAAGCCCCTGGGGCAGGGGACCGGCCTCGGCCTGTCGATGATCTACGGCTTCGCCCGGCAATCGGACGGCCATGCCAAGATCGACTCGCAAGTTGGGCAGGGTACGGCGGTGAAGCTCTACCTGCCCCGCTCCGTCGAAGCGGTGACGGAACCGGGCGCGACGGACACCCTTCCAGGGGTCGCCCGCGTCGGCGCGGGTGAAACGGTCCTCGTGGTCGAGGACGAGGGGGTGGTGCGCGACCTCATCGTCGACGTGCTGGAAGACCTCGGCTACCGGGCGATCTCGGCCCCGGACGGCCTGTCCGGCCTGAAGATCCTGCTCACGCAGGAACGTGTCGACCTGCTGGTGACCGATGTTGGCCTTCCCGGCCTCAACGGTCGCCAGCTCGCCGATAAGGCCCGCGAAACCCGCCCCAATTTGAAGGTGCTGTTCATCACCGGCTATGCCGAGAACGCCATCTTCGGCAACGGCCAGCTCGATCCGGGCATGCAGATGATCACCAAGCCGTTTCCGGTGGAGATCCTGGCCGGGCGAATCCGCGAGATGATGGAAACCTGAAGCGCCAGAAGGCTTTCGCTTCTGACGGCAGGCCCCGTCAGGTGGCCTGAGCGGCCGACAGCTTGGCGAGTTCCACCGCTGCGCGCAGCTCGATATCGGCGATGAGCCCGTCGAGCCGCGGATCGCCGCTGGACTCGGCACGCTCCGAAAGTCGGCTCGCGATGGCTTGGAGTTCACGCGTCGAAACCCTTCCCATCACCAGGGAAGCCTTCAGCCGGTCGAGGCCGTCGAGAAGGTCGTGGCCACGCTTGGCGAAGCGACGGCGGCGCTCGCCGGGCTGCTCGCCCTGACCCTGCAGGGTCAGGATCGCGTCGAGCCCCGCCAGGGAGGAGGTCGGGGCGGTTGTGGCCGAAGAGGTGGCCGCGCCCGTGTCTCTACCCAGGAGAAAGGATGGGGACGCATCCGTCTTGCGTAGCGCGGGGGAGGCAGAGGCCGAGGCGTGGGAGACGAGGCGGTTGTCGACGCGCATAAACCGTCTCCGAAAATCAGGGCGTCGCTTCGCATATCGGCACGACGATCGTTTCGGCCAGCAGAATCCGCCCTCGATGGTTAACCATCCGTAAACGACCAGGCAGAACCTGCCGGGTCGGCAGGGAAAGCAGTTCCCACCCTGCGAACGAGCAACGTCCTCTCCAAAAAGAACTGTTTTTTTTCAGATGCTTGGTTCACCGAACCGGTTGGCATGGTCCTGGCAGACCATCCGGCATGTCTAATGTCCACGACATGCCCCGCCGACCAGCAAAGCGCATCATGCCAATTGCCACCGCCCGGCCCTACCAATCGGCACTCCTCGCCTGCGTCGCGGCAATGCTGGCGCTGGTCTTCTGCTTGAGCGGCCACGCTTTCGCCCTGTCGCGGGTGAAGGATCTCGCGAGCATCGAAGGCGTGCGGCAGAACCAGCTGGTGGGCTACGGTATCGTCGTCGGCCTCAATGGCACCGGCGATACCCTCAACAACATCCCCTTCACCCGGCAGTCCCTCCAGGCGATGCTCGAGCGACTCGGGGTCAACACAAGGGGGGCCACCATGCGCACCCAGAACCTCGCGGCCGTGATGGTGACGGCGAGCCTGCCGCCCTTCGCGACACAGGGAAACCGGATCGACATCACGGTTTCGTCCCTGGGCGACGCCAAATCCCTCCAGGGCGGCACCCTGCTGGTGACGCCGCTCCTCGGCGCCGATGGCGAGGTCTATGCCCTGGCGCAGGGATCGGTCGCCATTGCGGGCTTCTCGGCCGAGGGCGATGCCGCCAAGATCACGCGCGGAGTGCCTACCAACGGGCGCGTGCCCAACGGGGCGATGATCGAGCGGGAGACGGCGTTCAAGATGAACGACATGCGCTCCCTGCGCCTGTCTTTGCGCAACCCGGACTTCACCACCTCGAAGCGGATCGCCGCAGCGATCAACGACTTCATGGGTGCCGACACCGCCGAGCCCACCGACCCGGCCACCGTCACCCTGCAGATCCCGGCGAAATACAACGGCAACATGATCCGCCTCGTCACCGAGATCGAGCAGCTGAAGATCGAGCCCGATCAGACGGCGCGGGTCGTCGTCGACGAGCGCTCAGGGATCATCGTCATGGGCCGCGACGTGCGCGTATCCACCGTCGCCATTGCTCAGGGGAATCTGACCGTAACCATCACCGAGCAACCGCAAGTCAGCCAGCCTGCGCCGCTCTCCAACGGCACGACCACGGTGGTGCCGCGCACTGGCGTCAAGGTCGACACCGGCGAGGCCAACAAGCTCGCCATGGTGAAGGAAGGTGTGACGCTGCGTGAGTTGGTGGATGGCCTGAACGCACTGGGGGTCGGCCCACGCGACCTGATCTCGATCCTCCAGGCCATAAAAGCCGCCGGCGCCCTCCAAGCCGATATCGAGGTGATGTGATGCACCTTCCTCACTTCCTACTCCCACCCAAGAGGCGCTGACCATGCTGTTCGCACCCCTAGCCGCCAAAGCCGCCATCGGGGTCGGCCGGGCTATCGTCGGCGACATCGCCAAGTCGGTTGGTGATACCCTCAAGGAAGAGACGGCCAAGGCGACATCGACGTCCGCAAACAGCAGACTTGCAACGCCGGCCACGGCCAAGACACCGGCGGAAATCAAGGCTCGCAAGGCGTCCAACGAATTCGAAACGATGTTCCTGGAGCAGACCTTGGAGCGGCTCGCCACCTCGGAGAGCACTGATGGCCCCCTCGGCGACAACGGCACCGGCGGGGCGGTTTACCGCTCGATGCTGACCAAAGAATACGCGGGCCAAATGGCAAAGAGCGGTGGGGTCGGCATCGCCGATCAAGTCTATCGCGAAATGATCAAGATGCAGGAGGTTGGAAATGCAAGCCGCAATTGAGACCAAATCTCTTCGCATCGCAGACAAGGCCGGGGCAGATGCACTGATCGCCCACATCATGCAGACGATGCAGGCCTTGCAGGCTATTCTCTCGGAGGAGGGAGAACACGTTCGCGTCGGGCGCCTTCGCCAAGGCCTGTCGCAGACCGAGCTCAAGACCGCCTTGGGGGCGACCTACATGCAGAGCCTCGAGGTGGCGAAGGCCAATGCAATCGCCTTGGCGCGGTTCGCTCCGGAATCCATCGAGGAGCTCAAATCCGCCCACCGGCGCTTCGCTCAGGTGGTGAAAACCAGTCAGATCGTGCTGGCAACGGCTCGCACGGTTTCCGAAAGCCTGGTCAAGTCTCTCGCCGACGACATGAATCGCTCGAGAACGGCCACCGTGTATGGACGCCCCTCTCAGCCGCCGTCTCCCTATGGCAAGGGGCCGGCGGGTCGGAGCCAGCCGCTGGTGCTATCGCGCAACCTTTGACAGCGTTTCAATGCTGACCCGCGTCGATCCGCACATAGGTCCGGATCGGACCATAACCTGTCTCCGTGCGGGTATCGACCGCGAGGCGACCGCCGGTGATCGGTCGGGAGGCGGGGTCGCCTTCGCGGGAGCGTAGGTCGAGACCCGTCGTTGCCCGTCCGCCGACGCGGATGCAGGTTTCCGATCCGGGAATGTGGATGAACCCCGAGCCATGCTTGGGGCAAGGCCCTGCCGCCTGCTGCGGCTCCGGCTTCATCGGCTCAAGCGCAATAGCGAGAGATGTCAGGGTCGTGATCACGCAGAAAGCCAGGCTGCCGATCAGTGTCGCCCTCACCATGCGTGTCGCTCCCCAATGCTCCATCGGAACAGTTCACTATACCCTTTGGGCCGCGAACGATCGATACCGGTTCCCTCCCGCCATACAGTAACCTTTCGGTAAACAAACGTCCTTAATCATTGGTGACACGGTCAAACGGGAAGCTTGGGACATGGCGAATAAGGTCATCGGGGCGGCGGAGTCCGATCGGTCGCCGGAAGCGCTTTTGAAACAAGCCGTTAGCGGCGCCAAGGGGAAGCCCGCGCCGGTACCGGAGAAGCGCCGACGACTGCCATCGATCACCCCGATTCTTGGCGGCGTGGCGGCGGCGGCCCTCGTGATCGGACTCGCTGTGGGCGCAGGGGCGATGAGCCTCGTTTCGCCCAAAACCGATCCATCCTCCGAGAGGCTGGCGCAGATTCAATCCCGACTGGATATCCGCCAAACGGATGTAGCCCGTCTACAGACCGAGATCGAGAAGCTAGGAAAGGTCCTCGCGCAGGTGCAGGATGCCACCGAGTCTGTCCGCAGCGAAGCGAAGAATCGGTCCGCCGCCCTCAACGACCGGATCGGTAAGTCCGAACAGGCCATCGTTTCGAAAGTCACGAGCCTCGCCGATCGGCAGGATCAAACAGAGCGAGACCAGACGGCAAAGATCGCTGCTTTGACGTCGCAATTGGACAAGCGCACGGCAGCGCCCGCTCCGGCCGCTCCCGTGGTGGCGCCACAAGCCGCAAAGCCTCAGCAGCCTGAGCCAACCGAGACCGGATCCCTTCCCGACAAAGCGAAAGCTTCCACACCGGCTGTGATCGACGGCTGGGCTGTGCGGGAAGTCTATAACGGTGTGGCCGTCATCGAAGACCGTCGTCATCGCCTTGTGGAGGTCGGCCCGGGAGACACGATCCCAGGCGTCGGCAAGGTCGATTCAGTCGAGAGACGTGGGCGGAGCTGGGCGGTTGTGACCAAGCAGGGCCTGATCACCAGCCAAACTTGGTGAATCAACTGGCGATATCCAGTACCCGCAGGATCAAGACAGTTGTACTTCGATCTCAGGGTCACGCAAGGAGTGCGGATACCGCGCTTCGATGGTGAGGGGGTCAGCCATAGCGCACCCGCGTGCAGCGCGGTTGCGGCCATGCGTCAGCGCTCGATCCTGCGCTTCCTGGGTGGGGAACAGGATGGCCGCGAGGAGGGCCTGACCCTCGAATTCTGAATCCAGATTCTTCGCTTCAAACACTGGCATTGCGGTCACCGGACCTTGAGCCGTGCGAACTTCGCATGGGTCGTTGTGTGCGTATAAACCGACAATGTGGATTCCGGCAACAAGTTCCCGTCCGCCGCGATTGTTTACGCTTAATTTGCTTTTTGCATTGCCACGAAGTTTTCGCAGTGCGGCAACGCACTCGATTACAGGTTCATAAAATCCGGGATGAGGCCTGCACCAACAGTATAGCAAGTATCGGCGGTCCCACCCCCTCAATGGGCGAATCGATCGGAAATTCAGCCAATCGTCAGATAAACTAGACTGAAATCAAAGAAATTTAGCAAGTAAACAGATTTATCTGCAGTTCATTCCTGGATAATCCAAATGGCACATCGCCCAAGAGGCACTACAATCAGTCCAAATTTGTTTGCATTTAAACACATCGATACTGACGATTGATACACCAAGATAAAAAGATCCGTCGCTGATGTCTTTCATTCAATATTCTAAGAAACTCGAGGGCGCTCTCTCCGGGTCCGTACTGACCCTGGATGGGCAGCCAATCACCCTACATCCTCCCGCCCGAGGACTTCTGCACAAGGTTCGATGTAATCAGCTGTAGCGCTCTTGTACCGATTCGGTGCAAGCGCCACGAAAAAGGGCGCTTGCGCGCCCTTGATCGACCTAGAGCATCAAGCTTTGGTCGTTTCAGGCGACTGCAGCCGCCTTCACCGCAACACCCTTCTCGGTAAGGAACTGCTGCAACTCTCCCGACTGGAACATCTCGCGGGTGATGTCGCAACCACCCACGAACTCACCCTTGACGTAGATCTGCGGAATGGTGGGCCAGTTCGAAAAGGCCTTGATCCCGTCGCGAATCGCCAAGTCGTCGAGAACGTTCACGCCCTTGAACGCCACTTCGAGGTAATTGAGGATCTGCACGACCTGGCCGGAAAAGCCGCACATCGGAAACTGTGGCGTGCCCTTCATGAACACGACGACGTCCTGGGAATCGATCTCGGTCTTGATGGCGGCGTTGACGTCGGTCATGCAAATATCCTTTCAAGGACTGAGGCGGAGCACTAGCACCTGAAGTCAGTGTTTTTCCGGCGATTTCAAGATCGTGGTTGCAGCGATCCTCAAAAGCGCGTCGTCCATGTCGAACTGGGTGACCAGGGGTTGGACCACGCCCAACGGGCATTGGGCCGGCAAGTTGGAGATCAGCGTATCGCCGTATGCGATCAGTCCCGGCTTGGCTAGCTCCCGGGCCGAGGCCCGACCTTCAAACCAATTGATACGCTGCCGCATGGAAGGGTCGTAACGTTCGCAGTCATCGATCTGGAAGGCCCCGATCTCCCTGCGCGAATGCTCGACGGGGAAGGTGCGTGGCGCGGATAGCCGCTCGAAGAGATGCAGCAGAGTTTGAGTGAGGAGGCTTTCACCCGCCCGGACTTGCGAACTCCCCAGGCCCTCGATCTCCTCGGCGGTACTCTCCAAGTTCAGCATATTGGACAGATCGGGACGACGCGCGAGCGAGCGCAATGCGGCCTCCCGCTGCTCGGTCCCGCTCACGATATCGTCGTACAGGCTCGGCTGATCCATGGGGACGCCCTGTTGACTGCCCCTAATTTTGCGGGACACCGGTGGTGAGCGCAAGGGCGTGGAGCACGCCCCCCATCCGCCCCTGGAGCGCATTGTAGACGAGTTGGTGCTGCGCCACGCGAGTCTTACCCCTGAAAGCCGAGGAGATCACCGTGGCGGCGTAGTGGTCGCCGTCGCCGGCCAAGTCTTTAATCTCGATCGTGGCGTCGGGAAGCGCCTCCCGAATCATGGCCTCGATCTCGCGCGCATCCATCGGCATCGGACTTAATCCTCTTCGAGTGACGTTCAAACCGTGGCAGGCCGGGTAGCCATGTAGGTCGGCAGCCAGCCTTCATGCGCCTCGCGGAGGTCCGAGACGGATATGGTTTCGCCCGCGGGCAAGGTCAAATCCTGCCCCCCGGTGAGGCCGACGACGGCCGCCGGGATGCCTTGCGCGTTCGCGCTGTAGAGAAGGTCCGGCACGTTTTCGGGATCGACGCTGAGGAGGTAGCGGGCCTGATCCTCCCCGAAGAGATAGGCATGTGCGGGAAGACCCGCTGGCGCTTCCGGTAGCGTCGCACCGAAGTCGCCGGCAATGGCCATTTCGGCCAAGGCCACGGCGAGGCCGCCATCTGACAGGTCGTGCACCGTGTCGACGAGGCCCGAGACGATGAGGCTGCGGACGAAATCGCCGTTGCGTCGTTCGACCGCGAGGTCGACCGGCGGCGGCGCACCGTCTTCGCGGCCCGAGACCACCGAGAGATAGACCGACTGGCCGAGCCAGCCTTCCGTGGCGCCCACGAGGACGAGCATATCGCCGTCACGCTTCAAGGAAATGGTGGCGTGTTTCGTGACATCGTCGAGAAGGCCGACGCCACCGATCGTTGGGGTCGGCAGGATGCCGACGCCGTTAGTCTCGTTGTAGAGCGAGACGTTGCCGGAGACGACGGGGAAGTCGAGGGCGAGGCAGGCCTCGCCGATGCCCTTGAGGCAGCCGACGAGTTGCCCCATCACTTCCGGCTTCTCCGGGTTGCCGAAATTCAGGTTGTCGGTGATGGCGAGGGGCTTGCCGCCCACCGCCGTGATGTTGCGCCAGGCTTCCGCGACAGCCTGCCGGCCGCCTTGCACCGGGTCCGCTTCGCAATAGCGCGGAGTTACGTCTGCGGTCAGTGCTAGCCCCTTGGGTCCGTCCTCGACGCGCACGATGGCGGCGTCGCCACCGGGCTTCTGCACGGTGTTGCCACCGATGAAGTGGTCGTATTGCTCGTAGACCCAGCGTTTCGACGAGAGGTCGGGGGAGCCGATTAGCTTCACTAGTGCCTCGGCATTGCCGATCGGTGCAGGGACGTCGGCGGCCGCGATAACCGGCTGGTGCGTGTTGGCGATATGCGGCCGGTCGTAGAGCGGGGCTTCGTCGCCGAGTTCCTTGATCGGCAGGTCGGCCATGGTGACGCCGTCATGCTTGACGACGAAGCGCAGAGTGTCGGTGGTGTGCCCAATGATCGCGAAATCGAGGCCCCATTTCACGAAAATGGCCTCGGCTTCCGTTTCCATGCCGGGCTTGAGCACCATGAGCATCCGCTCCTGGCTCTCCGAGAGCATCATCTCGTAAGCACTCATATTCTCTTCGCGGGCCGGCACCTTCTCGATGTGGAGCTCCACGCCGAGATCGCCCTTGGCGCCCATCTCGACGGCCGAGCAGGTGAGGCCAGCCGCCCCCATGTCCTGGATCGCGATGACGGCACCTGTCGCCATCAGTTCGAGGCAGGCTTCGAGCAGCAGCTTTTCAGCGAAGGGGTCGCCGACCTGCACCGTGGGGCGCTTCGATTCGGAAGCGTCGTCGAACTCGGCCGAGGCCATGCTGGCGCCGTGGATGCCGTCGCGGCCGGTCTTAGAGCCGAGATAGACGATTGGGTTCCCGACGCCCGTGGCCGCCGCGTAGAAGATCGCGTCGGTGCGGGCGAGGCCCACCGCCATGGCGTTGACAAGGATGTTGCCGTCATAACGCGGGTGGAAGCCGACGGCGCCGCCCACGGTGGGGACGCCGAAGGAATTGCCGTAGCCGCCGATGCCAGCCACCACGCCGGAGACGAGATGGCGCGTGCGGGGATGGTCCGGCGAGCCGAAGCGCAGGGCGTTCAGGGCCGCGATAGGCCGGGCACCCATGGTGAACACGTCACGCAGGATGCCGCCGACGCCGGTCGCTGCGCCCTGATAGGGCTCGATGAAACTCGGGTGGTTGTGGCTCTCCATCTTGAAGACGCAGGCCAGTCCATCACCGATATCGATGATACCGGCATTCTCGCCGGGTCCCTGGATCACCCATGGCGCCGAGGTCGGCAGGCCGCGCAGGTGCTTGCGCGAAGACTTGTAGGAGCAGTGCTCGTTCCACATGGCCGAGACGATGCCCAACTCGGTCAGGGTCGGATCGCGTCCGATCAGGCCGCGGAAGCGCTCGTACTCGTCCGGCGTCAGGCCATGCTGGCGAACCAGCTCCGGTGTGATCGGAACATCGTTGCGGAACATGCGACCCCTCTCGACCGCTCAGGTATCTGTCGCGCCCCTCCCGATCTCGGAATGGGTTTGCGAGGTTCACCAAGTCCGGTCGGCTCTAGAGGGTAAGCGCCCGTGCTGGCAACTCATCAAAGCGGCGTCCGGCCATGCGGACTCGCGGAAACGCTGCGTCAGACGACCTTCTCGGAGGCGAGCTTGCCTGCGAGACGCAGCCGATCGATGGCGCTGTGGATAGGCTCAGGACCAGCGACGAAGGCGACGTAATCGAATGCCTGTGGGTTCAGGCTCGACATCAGCAACTGGAAATGCATGCGGAACAGATTCCACTTGCGGCGGGCGATGATGTTCTTCTCGATGAGGTCGGTGATGCGGACATGGATCTCCACCGGCCGATGTGCAGGCGGGGAGGGCAGGTCGGAGGCGCTGAGGACGTCGCGTTGGTGGACCGAGAGCCAGTCCCACTTCGCACGCACGTCGAGCCAGCGGATGGCGCGGCATGCCGCCACCCGCGCAAGCGCCGCGCGCATCTCGCCAGCCGGCGCATCGAGGGTGATCCAAGGGATCACGCTGCCGATACTGACGAAAGAAACCGGCGTGCCGCGCTGCCCGAAGCCGGGATCCTGCGTCAGGACCCTGTCGAGAGCCTCGACGCCGAGAAAGCTCGACGAGGAATGTCCGATGACGACGATCTCGCTTGCTCTGCCGTCAGCGGCGCGGATCTCATCGGCGAAGGCATCGAGACGTCGGCGCATGCGCGTCTCGGCGCCGCTGGCGTGATCGTGGGTGAATGCGGCGTCGTCCACGAGGTGGGCGACATAGAACGGTTTGGCCCGGGTCAACCCCATCAGGCCGGCGAGAAGGGCGTAGGAGAGGACCGGGATCGCCGCGATCAACCAGGGTCGCCAACCTGATGGTCCAAGCAGAGCCGGCAACGCCGCTAGGATCACCGATGCGACGATCAGGCCGGCATAGATCTGGTGGACGCCGATGATGACGCGGGCAAAGCGCTTGGCTTCCCGCCGAAAGCGACGAACGTAACCGCTGCGATAGAGGCGCCACCATAAGGCGGGGACTTCCACGAGGCGCCGCCAGTTCGATCGTGGAAAGCGGGCGCGGACGATGTCGTCCCAGCGTAGCAGGGTATAGCGCGTGGGGGCCCCGTCCACGTTCACCGTCCAATCGAGGCGCAAGCCATCTTCCGACCGCACCGGGTCGCTCACGGCGATGGCCATGCCGCGCCTTGCCGCCGTGAGTCTGCTCTCGCGCCGAAACAAGCCCCAATAGGTTTCAGGCTCACGCGGATCGAAACCGGGCATGTAGAAGATCTGGCGCGGAAGGAGATCTGTGGCGGGTGATTCCGAAGCGATGGGATGTTTGTCCGTGCGGCAGGAGGAGAAGGTGGCCGGCGCCCGCAAGCGAAGCGCTAGAACCGGTCCCTACACGATCAGGTCGACCTCGTACGAGTGCGAATTCGCATCAGGCGTTGCCTCCGGCCCCATGGGCGAGATGCTCCGCGATGGCTGTGACGAACCGCTCACCGTAGGCATCGCGCTTGCGCTCCCCGACGCCGTGGACCGTCCTTAGGGCATAGAGATCCACCGGTTTCGCCCGCGCCATCTCGATCAGGGTCCGGTCTGGGAACACCATGAAGGCGGCGATACCCTCAGTGCGGGCGATGGTAGCGCGCAGGCCACGCAGATGCTGGAACAGAGCTTCCGTCGACGGATCGAGATCGAGGGTCGCATCCTCGCGGGCCGCGCTACTGCGCTTGCGGTCACGCGGCTCGGCTACCTTCGGTTCCGGATCCGGCCGCATCTGGATCGCTTCACGGCCGAACAGGATGGCCTCGCCCTTTTCGGTCAGAGAGAGCCCGCCGAACCCGTCGTCGTTCTCCGCCACGGCCCCGGCTGCAAAGAGTTGGCGCAGCATCGCCCGCCATGCCGGGAGCGGCTTGTCAGCACCGACGCCGAAGGTCTTCAGCGCCGTGTGTCCGTTGCGCCGGATCGTGTCGGTCTCTTTGCCGTGGACGACATCGCAGACATAGGCGGCGCCGAATCGCTGCCCCGTACGCACGATGGCCGAGAGCAGCTTCTGCGCCGGCACGGTGGCATCCACGAGGGAGATGCCGCTGCGGCATAGATCGCAGCGGCCGCAGGGCTCGCTCGCCTCGCCGAAATAGCCGAGCAGGGATTGCCGGCGGCAGGTGGCGCCTTCGCAGAGTGCGATCATCGCCTCCAACTTGCGCCGCTCCACCCGGCGGCGCTCGTCCGGAACGTCCTTCTCGTCGATCTGCCGCCGGCGCAGGGACATGTCGTCGAGGCCGTAGATCGTGAGCGTGTCGGCGGGCAGGCCGTCCCGGCCGGCGCGGCCGATCTCCTGATAGTAGCCCTCGACATTGGAGGGCATGTCGGCGTGGCAGACGTAGCGCACGTCCGGCTTGTTGATGCCCATGCCAAAGGCGACGGTGGCGGTCATCACCACCCCGTCCTCCTGCAGGAACGTGTCCTGATTCTTCATGCGCGTGCCCTGGTCGAGCCCGGCATGGTAGGGGAGGGCGTTGAACCCATCCTTGGCGAGCACCTCCGCGAGCTGCTCCGTGCGCTTTCTCGACGAGCAGTAAATGATGCCGCTCTCGGAGCGGCGGTGGCGCAAGAAGCGCTCGATCTGGCGGGTCGGATTGTCCTTCGGCGTGAAAGTCAGCCGGATGTTCGGTCGGTCGAAGGAATGGACGAAGGCCTTCAGGTCGCGGCCGGCCGGGAACAGCCGCTCGGTGATGTCGGCCCGCGTCGCCTTGTCGGCGGTGGCGGTGAGCGCCACGGTCTGGACATTCCCCAACGCCTCGCGCGCCTTGGAGAGATCGCGGTATTCCGGGCGGAAATCATGGCCCCATTGTGAGACGCAATGAGCCTCGTCCACGGCCAGCCGCCGGACGCCGGCCCCGCGCAGGGCATCCATCAGCCCTTCCATCATCAGCCGCTCAGGCGAGACGAAGAGGAGCCGCAGATCGCCGTTGCGGATCTTGCGCCAGGTCTCCCGCGACGTCGCTTCCGCCACCGAAGAGTTCAAGGTCGCCGCCTCGACGCCGAAACCGATCATCTGCTGGACCTGATCGTGCATGAGGGCGATCAGCGGCGACACGACCACCGTGAGCGAGGATTCGACCAGGGCCGGCAGCTGATAGGTCATCGACTTGCCCGAGCCGGTCGGCATCACCGCGAACACGTCTGTCCCATCCAAGACGGCACCGATCACCTCGTCCTGTCCGGGCCGGAAATCGTCGTAGCCGAATGTCTTCTTGAGGGCGCGTCGAGCTTCGTCGAGGCGGTCGGTCATGCAGGGCCCGTCATCGCGGTCAGGGAAGGGCGGCAGGCGGACGTCGCGCCGGCCATCCTCGACACGGCAAAGCCGCCGTCGCGGCCGTCACTTGCCAGGATGGTGGCTTTGACGGCCCTGGGCCCCGAGGTCAATCGTCGGGATCGCCGCCTCGCGCCGCTCTCGAACGTGTCAACGGGACGCGATCGCGACGGCGGCACCGGCCATGACCGTCCCGGCTCCAAGGTTGAGCAGTCGCCGCGCCCTGGCGGAGGTCATCACGCGCCGGGCCCGTTCGGCCGCCAGGACGTACCCGAAGAGGATAGTGCCCAGGACGAGAACGATGGTGGCGCCGAGTTCCACCAGCCCCAAAGCATCGATTCGGTCGAGATCGACGAGTGTCGGCAGCAGAGAGAGGAAGAACAGGATCACCTTTAGGTTGCCCAGGGTGACGGCGAGGCCACCCGCGAACAGACGCAATGCGCCCTCGTCACGAAGACGCTCCGCGTCGATCACGCCGACCCGGGATGTCCAGGCTTTGTACGCCAGGACGGCGAGATAGACCGCGCCGCCATATTTCAGGGCGACGAGGAGCGGCGCGAAGGTCTGCGCCACCAGGGCAAATCCACCCGCCGCTACGGCGAACCATATCAGGTCGCCGACAATGAAGCCCGTGACGAAGGCACCGATGCCGCGGGTGCCCTCGGCGAGGACACGCGCCACCAGGGCTGCGATGCCGGGTCCGGGGGAGGCTACGGCGGCGGCATAGATGGCGGCGAAAACGACAAGATGCGCGATGGGAATGACGCCTGCTCCGATCCACAGTTGCAATACAGGGCATACAAAGACTTCACATCTTAAGTCACCCGAAAGGAGATATCTGCTCAGATTGTGCAAGGGTCGGCGGGGCGTCATCGCGGGCCGATGAAAGACCGGCGAGTTTATCCCATGATGGTCCTTCCCTTCCTCGGTTTCGCTGGTGCCACGGGGGCGGCGATCGCCGGGAGACGCGGCCTGGCCTTGCTCCTCTGGGGCCTGTCGCTGGGCGTGCTGCTGGCGTTGTTCCGCGAGCACGCCACCGACGCCCTGCCGCTCGTCTTCTGAAGGCCACGGAATGTCCGCATCGTCCCTCGCCCGCGCGCTGAACGCAGCGGGACTCCTCGGCTGCAGCCTCATTTTGCTCGTGGCGTTCTGGTTTCAGATCGTCCTCGGAGAATTGCCGTGCCCGCTCTGCGTGCTTCAGCGCGCAGCTTTCACGGCGGTCGGCCTGGGGCTCGTCCTCAATATCTGCGACCGGCCGAGACCGTCACATTATGCCATCGTTATCCTAAGCGCCGTGGTGGGGGGCGCGGTCTCTGCTCGTCAGACGGCTTTGCACATCATCCCCGGAACCGGGACCTACGGCTCAGACCTGTTCGGCTTCCATTTCTATGTCTGGGCGCTCATCGCGTTCACCGGCGTCATCGTCGCCGTCGCCATCCTATGCCTGTGGGATGGGCAGTTCACTCCGGAGGCCGCCGTGCCGAGCTCGGAGACGGCCTCGATCCTCGGACAACCCACCGGAACCGCGCCGACAATTCTTCCCGGCACCCAGGCCGGGGCGCTCGGTCTTTCCGTGGTCCTGCTGTTTCTCGTCGTGGCGCTGGCCAATGCCGGCTCGACCTTCGCCGAATGCGGGTTCGGCCTGTGTCCGGACAATCCGGTGAACTACGAGATGTTCAATCGGCTCATCGCGCGGTGATTCAGGCGGGCACGATACGTCCGTCGGAGACCGAAACCATGTCGGCCCGGCCGTCCAATTCGGCGAACAGTGCCGGATCGGCGCCGGTCATCCAAACCTGCCCCTTTAGGGCGGCCAAGGCATCGAATAGGCCAGCCCGCCGTCGCGGATCGAGATGCGCCGCGACCTCGTCGAGCAATATGACGGGAGCGATGCCGCACATCGCCTGAACCAGGCGCGCATGGGCCAGGACCAGGCCAATGAGCAGCGCCTTCTGCTCACCTGTCGAGGCGGTCGCGGCGGCCACGTCTTTCGGTCCATGGCGGACTAGGAGATCGGTGGCCTGCGGGCCGACCAGGGTGCGGCCGGCGGCACGGTCGCGGTGACGACCCTGGCGCAGGGCGGCGCGGAACCGGTCCTCCGCCTCCAGGGCCGGCCATACGGCCACGAGATCGTCGAGGTCGCCTTCCAGCCTGAGGCCCGCCCATGGAAAGGGCTGCGCGTCGTCGCGGGTCTCGGCAATGAGACGATCCAGCCGCTCAGCGGTCTCGCGCCGCGCCAACGCCACAGCGACGCCGAGTTCGGCGACTTCGCGCTCGACCGCATCGAGCCATTGCGCGTCGCTGGGTCGCTCTTCGAGCAGGCGGTTGCGTGATCGAAGTGCCCGCTCCAGCGCGTTCACCCTGGCGCCGTGCGTCGCGTCGACGGCAAGGACCAGGCGGTCGAGGAAGCGGCGGCGGTCGCCGGCGGGTCCGCGAAACAACCCGTCGAGATCCGGCGTCAGCCAGACCACCCTCAGGAACTCCGAGAACGCTACGGGGGAGCCTACCGTCTCGCCGTCGATCCGACACAGGCGCGTGGCCCGGCCGTCGCCCACGGCGGGCTCGAAGCCCGTGCCGATACGATGCTCGTGCTCGCCCTGTTTCAGCGCGAGGGAGACCGCGAACCCACCGGAGCCGGCATTACGCGCCATGCTCGACAAGTCCGCCCGCCGCAGGCCACGGCCGGGGGAGAACAGCGAAATCGATTCGAGCAGGTTGGTCTTCCCCGCCCCGTTCTCTCCGACAAGCGCGACGAAGCGGCTCCCGACGGTTAGGTCGAGATCGGCATGGTTGCGGAAGTCGCGGCAGATGACACGGGTGAGACGCAGACCGACGACGGACGGTTCGTCGGTGGATGGATCCACGATGACCGAACTTTCTGGGGTAATCGGCGAAACGACCTCTATCACACCCGCATCGGCATCAGCACATACAGCGCCGAGGCGCCCTCGCGGTCCTGGATCAGGGTCGGCGAGCCGGGATCGGCAAGCTTGAACAGGGCCGTGTCGCCCTCGAGCTGGCCGGTGATGTCGAGGAGGTAGCGAGCGTTGAAGCCGATATCGAGGGCGGAGGCGTCGTAATCGACGTCGAGCTCTTCCGTGGCGCTGCCGGAATCCGGGTTGTTGACGGAGAGGGCGAGGCGGCCCTCCTGCACCGCGAGTTTCACCGCGCGCCCACGCTCGGACGAGATCGTCGAGACGCGGTCGACGGCGCGGGCGAACTGGTCGCGCTGCACCGTGAGGAACTTGTCGTTCCCCGTGGGGATCACCCGCTGGTAATCCGGGAAGGTGCCGTCGATGAGCTTGGAGATCAGCGTCACGCCGCTGGCGAATCGGAAGCGGATCTTGGCCGGTGACAGGTCGATCTCGACGGTTTCGCCGCCATCCTCGACCAGCTTCTGAATCTCCGCCACGGCCTTTCGCGGCACGATGATCCCCGGCATGCCACGGCTGCCGTCGGGGGCGTCGATCTCGACGCGGGCGAGGCGATGGCCGTCGGTGGCGACCGCACGCATCTTGAGGGCGCCGTCGACTTCGATCGTGTGGAGGTAGATCCCGTTGAGGTAGTAGCGCGTCTCCTCCGTGGAGATGGCGAACTGCGTCTTCTCGATGAGGCGCTTGAGGTCGCTCGCGCCAATGGCGAAGCTAGTGCCAAGTTCGCCCGCGGCGAGATCGGGGAAGTCCCCCTCGGGCAGAGCACCGAGGGAGAAGCGGGAGCGGCCGGAACGGATCGTCATCTGCCCGGTCTCGCCGCTGGTCTCCAGCGAGACCTGCGCCCCGTCCGGAAGCTTGCGCACGATGTCGTAGATCACATGGGCGGGTACCGTGGTGGCGCCCGGATCGACGATGTCGGCCGGTACGGATTCCGTCACCTCGATGTCGAGATCGGTCGCCTTCAGCTCCAGTCCATCAGGCCCGCTGCGCAGGAGGACGTTGGACAGGATCGGAATCGTGTTGCGCCGCTCCACCACACGATGCACGTGGCCGAGCGATCGAAGGAGAGCCGCGCGCTCGACAGTGACTTTCATCGCAACAACTCGTGGTCATTCTAAAAAAACGTCGCCCACCCCGAAAACGGTGACGGATGGAGCCGGCGGCTTGGCCGGTGAACTTGGCGAAGGCCCTGTCCGAACGCAAGAGCGTGGAGCGCTCTATCCAGGGCAATGCGGGAGGGACGTCTCCCGCATTGCCATGATCCCGCCTGTCAGTCCTGCAGCATCCGCTTGAGGAGCTCGACCTCGTCGTTCAGCACATTGTCCTCGCCGATCAGCTTATCGATCTTGCGGACCGCGTGGAGCACTGTGGTGTGGTCGCGGCCTCCGAAGCGGCGGCCGATCTCGGGCAGCGATCGTAACGTCAGCACCTTCGACAGATACATCGCGATTTGGCGCGGCTTAACCACGGCGGCGGTCCGCCGCTCCGACAGGATGTCCGAACGCGAGACGTTGTAGCGCGAGGCAACCAGCTTCTGGATGTCCTCGATCTTGATGCGCTTGGGCTCGCGGTTCTTCACGAGGTCGCGGATCGCCGTCTCCGCCGTTTCCATGGTCACGGCGGTGCCGGTGAGCGTGGCATGGGCGAGAAGCCGGTTTACGGCGCCTTCGAGATCGCGGCCATTGGCAGTGATCGCGCGGGCCACATAGGTCGCGACAGTGGGCGACACCTCGAAATTGGGATGCGCCACCCGCACGGCAGCGAGCCGCGCCGACAGGATCGACATGCGCAGTTGCTCGTCCAGCATGCCAATCTCGACCACTAGGCCGCCGGCCAGACGGGAACGGACCCGTTCTTCCAGGGCTTCGAGTTCGGTAGGCGGACGGTCCGAGGCGACGACGACCTGACGTCCCGCATCGATCAGGGAGTTGATCGTGTGCCCGAACTCGGCCTGGATCGACTTGCCCTGAATGAACTGGACATCATCGAGGATGAGGAGATCGATGGCGCGCAGCTTCTCCTTGAAGGCGAGCGCGCTCTGGGTCTTCAAGGCGTTGACGAAGCCGTACATGAAGCGGTCCGCGGTGAGGTAGATCACGCGGCGGCCGGATTCACGCGCGGCATGGCCGATGCCGTGCAGGAGGTGGGTTTTACCCAGGCCTACGCCGGCATGGAGATATAGCGGATTGTAGAGGGCACCCTGGCCGTCATGACGGGCCACGCGCTCGGCTGCAGCGTGCGCCAGGGCATTGGATCGGCCGACGACGAAGCTCGCAAAGGTGAGGCGATTGTCGAGGGGCGCGCCATTGAGGTCGCCGGAGGCTTCGCCGCGGGGCTGCGATGCGGATTCGGCCTCGGCCGGGAAGCTCATCTCACCGGATGAGGGCTGCGCGCTGCTGGCGGCCTGGAGACGGGCGAGGGGGCTCGCGGGAGCCGAAGACTTGACCGCACCCGAAACCACGCGTGGGGGAGCACCGGCCCCGCGCACGCCCACCTCGATGAGAGAGACGCTTTCTACCTCGCTGCGGAACGTGGCCAGGACTCGGTCGAGATAATGGGATTCGATCCAGCTCTTAAGGAACCGGGTCGGCACGCTGAGGCGGGCTGTCCCGGAGACCACCTCCACCAATTCGAGACGCGCGAACCAGCTGGCGAAGACGTCTTCGCCCAATTCCGCCCGCAGGCGCCGCTTAACGCGCGCCCAGGCAGCAACCGTGTCCGATCCCCCTGCGCCACTCATGCCGGTCTCGGCGTTACCCGCCACGCTACCGTCGACATGCAT